>JBDTHH010000642.1:0-4379 GCA_039937055.1 Ktedonobacteraceae bacterium
GAGACCTGGGGGTGCAGAAACTCCAGCAGATCGTAGGCGGATTGCGTCACATACAACTGGCCGGCGAAGATGCGCTCAAGTGCCTTGCGTTTCATCACCAGGGTCGCCGCCTCTCCCACCCCGGCCAGCTTGATGCACGTCCTGGGATATAGCCTGGCGACATCCTCCACCTCGATGGCTGGCGGAACGGGCGGGCGATACCAGGTACGGACACGCGGCGCGCCTCTATCAGCATATACTCCCTCGTGCGTATGATAGACGCGGTACAGCAACAGCGCGCGCATGGCATCCAGTGCCGGCAAGATATAGGCCTCTGGGAACAACTGCTCATGCAGGATCTCCCCCGTGTGGAAGTCCGCGACGATGGCTCCGTTCTCGATGATCTGCGGCCCCGCCAGCGGTAGCCCCGCGCACACATGCTGGAGCACGGCCAGCGTCTGCCCTGTAGTGATCACGATCTTGATCCCAGCCGCCGCCGCGTCATGCAGGGCCTTGTATGTGCGCGGGGTAATCATTTTATGGGGAGCCGGTGTGAGCAAGGTGCCGTCGAGGTCGATGGCGATGAGACGATACATGAATGCGTGACTCCTGGGCTGCTATGCTGACTCGGTGGATGCTGTTCTGTTTCAGTATATCTGGCGTGTTGGGTGTCTTGCAAGTGTGCTGGCTAACTACCATACAATGCATAAGCTCTGCTGTGCTTGTCCCCCTCCTCTCCATCTGCTATAATGCCCTTTGAAGCTGTTGGGGAATTCCCCATAATTGGACATATACCTATGCCGAAAGTCGCGATACACACCCTGACCTGGGCTGTGAAGAATAGCTGGTATGAACTGCGCACTCCTGGCTCTCTGGATCAACATACCTGGCTTGCAGAAAATGAGCAGTGGTTTCAGTGGCTCACTGATCACTCCTCGTTCTCCTTCCAGGGGCGCTCTGGACACCTGACGCTGCTGAAAGAGTCTCGAGGTGGGGAACACTACTGGTACGCCTATCGCACTCAGCACAGGCAAACTGCCAAGAAATATGCGGGAAGGACGGCGGATCTGACCTTCGCGCGTTTAGAGACGATAGCCGAAACCTTGACGACCCAGAGTCATCCTGCGTTGGAGATGCCGGCACGCATCAAGCAGGAGCTGTGGCCTCACATGCCGCTGCTCGTCCCCAAACTCCATGTGCCAAGGCCACACGGTACCCTCATTTCGCGGGAACATCTGCTGAGCAGGTTGGATGCGGGAGTTTTGCGTCCACTGACACTGCTCGCGGCTCCTGCTGGCTTCGGCAAGACTACGCTGGTGAGCCAGTGGGCAGTTCGCCGCATGGCAGGCAACACAGGTGCTGAGCCACTGTCTATCGCCTGGGTCTCGTTGGATGCAGGCGACAACGATCCGGCGCGCTTCTGGGCCTATGTGATTGCCGCCCTCAGGGATAGTGGCTTTTCTGTTGGTGAGGCGGCGGAAGCTTTGCTGCACTCGCCCCATCTGTCTCTGCTGGCAGGCGCGTTGACGGCGCTCATCAACGAACTGATGGCGCTTTCGCGGGCCACCGTCCTGATTCTGGATGACTATCATCTAATGAGCGAACCGGCGATTCATGAGTCAGTGCAGTTCTTGCTCGCCCATCTTCCTCCCCGTCTGCATCTGCTCCTCGCTAGTCGAGTTGATCCCCCATTGGCGCTGGCCCGTCTGCGGGCGCGAGGCCAGCTTGTCGAGATCCGCGAGCCTGACCTGCGTTTGAGCGGCGAAGAGGCTGCCAGTTTTCTAACACAGGTGATGGGCCTGACGCTCTCCGGGGAAGATATGCATCTCCTGGGGACGCGCACCGAGGGCTGGATCGCTGGCCTCCAATTGGCGGCCCTCACCATGCGCAGATACGCTGATGTGTCGGCCTTTATCAGGAGCTTTGCTGGCAGCCATCGCTTGATCCTGGATTACGTGCAGGAGGAGATCCTTGATCCTTTGCCTGAGAGGCAGCAACGCTTTCTATTGCACATGTCGGTGCTTGAGCGGATGAATGCCGGGGTCTGCCAGGCGCTGACCGGGGAGCAGGCCAGTCAGCAGATGCTGGAGTCGTTGGAGCGGACCAACCTCTTTCTGGTTCCCCTCGATGAGGAGCGGCGCTGGTATCGCTTTCATACGCTCTTCCGCGAGGTGCTGTTGGCGCGTTTACAAGCCACCGAGCCGGAGCAGGTGCTGCGCCTGCACCGGGAGGCGGCGCTCTGGTATCAGCAGCAAGGGTGGTTGCACGAGGCGATCTCTCATGCATTGGCGACACAGGACTACTCGTTCGTGGCAGATCTGCTGGAGGGCTATGTCGAGCGCCTGTACCTGCAAGGAGAGATCAAAACGTTGCTGGCCTGGATCAAGCTGCTGCCCGCAGAGGTCGTGCGCGCGCATCCTCGCCTGGCCACGAGCTACATCCTGGCATTCAATATGCTGTCCCCATTCTCTGATCAGGAGCAAAAAGCGTATCTTGCTCACCTCCGAGCAGGTGTGGAGCAGGCGGTGCAGCGCGAAGTCCAGTCCGGCCTTTCACTCGCCGAGCGCGACCAACTGCGCCACCGGCTTACCATTCTCGATGGCTGGGAACTGGGAGCACGGGCGCTCGCCGACGGCAATGTGGAGCAAATGAGCAGGCTTGCCGAGCAGATACAGCACATGGAGCTTACTGATGACAACATGTGGCAATTGCAACGTGAGGGCAGCCTGGCTATGGCATATCGTCTCGCAGGGAATTTTCCTCCGATGGTGGCGGCCTTGCAGGAAAGCCAGAGGAGAACCTGGATGGTGCAGCAGCGTTACCAGGAGATCCAGACTCTCTGGGGGATGATCACTGCGTATATAGGATTGGGGCAGTTGCGGCAGGCATACGACCGCTGTCAGGAACTCCAGAGACTGGTCGACCGTCTGGGAGGACCACTCCCGGTAGCGGCGTATCCCGATATATTCCAGGCCCAGCTTGCATATGAATGGAATCAGATGGAGATAGCGAAAAGTGCTGCTGAGCTCGCCATTGAGAAGACAGCGCCTTTGCAGTACCTGGACATTCTCATGTGGGCCTATGAGGTGCTCGGACGTGTCTACATCGTCCAGGGCGATCTGACCGGAGCCGAACACGTCGTACGTGAGATGGAACGGGTGAATCAGTCAGCGGGCATCCCGCTCTTTCGTCCCTGGATCGAACACCTCCGGGTCCATCTCTGGCTGGCACAGGGCGACCTGATCCGGGCGGTAGATTGGGCTGAGCACACCTCCTACCGGAAATCAGCCCTTTTCTACAGCAGCGAAAAGGCCTCTCTGGCGCTGGTACGTGTGTATCTGGCGCAGTCGAGGTACCCACAAGCCTTGCAGTCGCTTACAGCACTGCTCAGCAGCGCGGAGCAGGTTGCGAGAGTAGGTAGTATCATCTCTATTCTGGCGCTGCATGTAGCCGCTCTGCAGGCGTCTGGTGCCACACAAGAGACGCTTCACGTTCTCCATCGCTTACTCACGCTAACAGAGCCTGAAGGACACATACGCGTCTTTCTCGATGCTGGAGAGCCGATGCACCGGGCTCTCCAGACATGGCTCACCGCAGAGCAGCATACTGCTTCGCCTGTCCTCGTTTCCTACACCCATACGTTGCTCGATGCGTTTGCAAGCAATCAGCGCCAGGTAGCGGCGGAGAAGACTATCCCCTTTGCCTCCCCATCGCTCTCACACACACCTTCTCACTCTATCCCACCACTGCCCGAGCCCCTCACCCCACGCGAACAGGAAGTGCTGCGTCTGCTCGCGGAGGGGGCCTCCAACCAGGAGATTGCCAACCGCCTGGTGGTCTCTCTCACAACTGTCAAGAAACATGTCGGTAGCCTGCTATTGAAGCTGGCAGCGGAGAATAGAACCCACGCAGTGGCGCGTGCGCGGGAGTTCTCTTTGCTCTAACCCCTGGATGTGCGGTTGCTCTGCCCGCTGCCCTCGCGGAGTCCCGATGCCTAATTCAGGTATCCTTTTGGCCCTCTCTGGCTTCATATAGAAATGGTCCCTCACAGTAGACTTTCGGCTCCTGTGTGTTTCGCTGCGATACAGTATGCTTCCTCTACAGAGAAGAACGGCAAGCCGAACGGAGCATGAGCGTATATGGATATGCCATTCGTGTAAAAGGACACCTGAATGCCTCTCTTCTCTTGTGTGGATAACACAGAACTATTCTTCAAGTGATTGAAGACAAAAATGAGGAGCAGAAGTGAATACATCAACACAGCATTCCACCAATAGCGACAGCACACCGGGGTACAGTGAAACCATCGCCAAATCAGCGTCCCTGACAACGCACTGGCTCACGCTTGGCGCCGTCGCAGGCCCGGTCCTGTTCACGCTGGCCTGGTTCGTCCTCGGCTT
>JBDTHH010000643.1:0-4980 GCA_039937055.1 Ktedonobacteraceae bacterium
TACGCGTGCCACAGTGTCAGCAAGAACTGGCGCAGCACCTCGCCGACGTAATCCACCGTGAAGTTGCGCGGATTGTAGGGCGGCGCCGAGGCATACATATACCAGCGCGTCGCATCTGAGCCGTAGGTATTCAGCAGTAGCCAGGGATCGACCGCGTTCCCCCGCGACGTGGACATCTTCTCGCCCTTGGCGTCAAGGATCAGGCCCAGGCAGATCACATTCTTGTACGCGGGACGGTCGAAAAGCAGCGTTGAGAGCGCGTGCAGGGTGTAGAACAAGCCGCGCGTCTGATCGATGCCCTCGGAGATGAAGTCGGCCTGGCCCGCGAGATCGAACATTTCCCGGTTCTCGAACGGGTAGTGCCACTGTGCAATGGGCATGGCGCCTGAGTCGAACCAGCAGTCGGCCACGTCGGGGATACGCTGCATGCTTCCACCTGTACATGCGGGACACGGCCAGGTCACCTGGTCAACGAAGGGCCGGTGTAGATCCAGATCATGAAGGTCCTGCCCACAGCGCTCCCGCAGTTCTGCGAGCGAACCAACCACATCGACTGTGCCGCAGGAGGCACAGACCCAGATCGGCAGCGGCGTGCCCCAGTAGCGCTCGCGACTGAGCGCCCAGTCGATATTGTTCTCCAACCAGTTGCCGAAGCGCCCATGCTTGATATGTTCCGGCACCCAGTTGATCTGCTCGTTATGCGCCAGCAGCGCCTCTTTGCGGGCTGTGGTGCGGATATACCAGGACAGCTTGGCATAATACAGCAGCGGCGCCCTACAGCGCCAGCAGAACGGATAGTTGTGCAGCACGCGACCACTGCGGAAGAGCAGCCCGCGCTCCTGCAGATTGCGCGTGATGAGCGGATCGGCATCCTTGAAGAAGAGCTGGCCGAAGCCCAGGCCATCGAAGGCCGGCAGGGTCACGCCCGCCAGATCAACTGAGAAGAGCGTGGGGAGGCCATGGGTGCGCCCAACCTCCAGATCACCGTAGGCCGGAGCGATATGCACGATGCCTGTCCCGTCCTCAAGCGACACGAAGTCATCGGCCACTACGCGATAGGCCTGTTCCCAATCCACGCTCTCGCCGGGAGCGGGTACGCCGTCGAAGAGGCGCGTGTAGCGCAGGCCGCGCAGGGCGCTGCCATCGAAGTGTGCCAGCACAGTGTAATTGTCCTCGCCCAGCACCTGGTTCGCCAGTGCCTCGCCCAGCAGCAGTCGCTCTGGCTGCTCGCCGCCGCTATACTCAACCAGGGCATAGGCGGCGCCCGGCTTGACGGCAAGCGCGACGTTCGCTGGCAGCGTCCAGGGTGTCGTGGTCCAGGCCAGGAACGCGGCTCCGGCGAGGGTAGCGTCCAGCGGGTGATTGGCGGGACGATGGCGGAAGCGCAGCCAGACCGAGGGATCGTCCACGTTATCCTGGAAGCCTTGCGAAACCTCGTGATCCGACAGAGAGGTGCCGCAGCGCGGGCAGTGCATCGTCACCTTGTAGTCGCGGAAGAGCAGATCGCGCTGCCAGAGCGTCTTCAAGATCCACCAGAGTGACTCGATGTAGTCGTTCTCGTAGGTGATATAGGGGTGCGCGAGATCGATCCAGTAAGCGATGCGGTTGGTAAGGCGCTCATAGTCCTGGACATAACGCCAGACGCTCTCCTTGCAGGCCGTGTTGAACTCGACGATGCCATAGCGCTCGATATCAGGTTTGCCCTTGAAGCCGAGGGCCTTTTCGACCTCCAGCTCGACAGGCAGCCCATGGGTATCCCAGCCGCCGCGCGCCCCGACGACGTATTGTCCGCGCATGCGATGATAGCGGATAACTGCGTCCTTGATGACGCGCGCCTCGATGTGGTGAACGCCCGGACGCCCATTGGCGGTCGGTGGCCCCTCGAAAAAGATGAAAGGGCGCGCACGATCGCCGCTCTCAAGCACCTTTTTGACGACATCGCGCTCTTGCCACCAGCCCGCGACGCTCTCCTCAAGCGCGGGAAAAGCGCGTTTGGTATCGATCTCTTTAAACATGACACGTTCCCCTCTGTTCAACCAATAGTTGCTATCCTGTGAAGAAGACCATAAAAAAGACAACAAAAAAACCTCGCCCCTGCTGGGGACGAGGCCATATGGCCCTGCGGTACCACCCCTATTGGCGTCCTGGGCCCGGCTACTCATGGGATACACCCATAGAGAGGGAAGACGAGGAGCGCCCACTCAGTGAGATGCCAACACATCTCCGCCCGCGTAACGGTGGGCGAGGCCGGTTCGCTTACTACCCGTGAGCGGAGTTCAGCGTTCAGCATCCGGGAGTGATTTTCGGCGGTGGGGCAGGCGCATCTTGCACCTTGTATGCGCTCTCTGAACTGACCTGGTGCCGCGTACTCGTCTCCAGCAGGGCCATTTGTATGATTTTTGTGCTATTACGAGAAGCATAGTCTATCTGACTGTTGTTGTCAAGGATGAAACATTAAGCAGGCGCATTGCGTGTAAATAGAAGGATTTTGATATATGCAACGGGGCAGAATGCTTCGTTTACATAATCTTAGGGACGCAATGTATGGCGTCCGGGGGTGAGATGATTGAACGTATAGGCCAGCAGCTTGGCAACTATCAACTCATCAAATTGTTAGGGCACGGCGGTTTTGCCGATGTATACCTTGGCGAGCATGTGTACCTTAAAACACAGGCCGCTATCAAGGTCTTGCACACGCGTATCGTGGACGAGGATATCGAGACATTCCGCGCCGAGGCGCAGACCATCGCGCACCTGATCCACCCGCATATTATTCGCGTGCTCGATTTTGATGTGGATAACCAGCTCCCGCTCCTCGTGATGGACTACGCGCCAAATGGTACCTTGCGCCAGCGCCACCCCAAGGGGAGCCAGCTCCCGCCTGTCGTCTTCCTGCCGTATGTTAAACAGATCGCCTCCGCCCTGCAACATGCGCACGAGCGCAAGCTGGTGCATCGCGATGTGAAGCCTGAAAACATGCTGATTGGATATAAGGGCGACATCTTGTTGAGCGACTTCGGTATCGCCCTGATCTCGCAGACCTCGCAATCCCAGAGCACAGACGACACGGTCATCGGTACGGTATCCTATATGGCTCCTGAGCAGATTCAGGGCAAGGCGCGGCCGGCGAGCGACCAGTATTCGCTGGCGGTCGTTGTGTACGAGTGGCTCTGCGGTGCTAAGCCATTCAGCGGCTCCTATGTAGAGGTAATTTCGCAGCATCTATCTGCGCCTCCCATGCCGCTTCATGAGAAGATAGCCATCCCACCCGCCGCTGAGCAGGTGGTACTCAGGGCACTCGCCAAAGACCCTCGCCAGCGTTTTCCGAGCGTGCAGGAATTCGCTGAGGCCCTGGAGCGGGCCTATCAATACCAGCCGCCACAATCCGTGCGGCCCATCACCCAGCCTACGGACCGCACGCCTGTTTACACGCCCGTGCTGCCATACGATCCCACGCCGCGCTCAGGCAATGTGTACTCACAGACGCCCGGCAGACTGAACCAGAGTGCCTCCATACCGCCTACCTTGCCAGTCAGTCGCCCTGTTAGCATAGGTGGAGGACCCTCAAGTACGTCAGGGCGCGGCAACTGGCTGTCGAGTCCTGCCGCCGGTAAGGTAAAAAAGCAGACAGGCACAGTTGTCAGGCACGGCCTCCATGGCCTCCGTATCTTTGTGGTGGTGGCGCTTGTTGTCGGGCTGCTGCTTTGCGCGCTGGGATTCGGTGTAATCACCTACATTCGCGGGTTTGGCGGGCAGAACTCCAGCCCCGGCACAGCGGCGGCCGTGGCGGTGGCTAACGATTTTCTTACCAAGATCGTCAACAAACAATACGACCAGGCTTACAATGATTTCGGGCCAGCGCTGACCGCCCAGGATCCAAGAAGCTCTTTTATCCAACTGGCGCGTGACAGCGACCGCTGCGAAGGCCCTATCACGCAATACACCAAAGACACCAATACAACAATACAGAGTAATAGTGAAACGTATCACTATACTCTGACGCGCGCACACCTTACAAATACCTACGAGCTTACATTGACTCTGCAGAAGGACGCCTCCGGTAAATGGTATATTACCGATTACAACAGTACCCTCAGTCCACCAAAGTGCTAAGTAGCTGCCGACACGCGTAGGCCTACATGGACGAGGCAAGCCATCGCCCCTACATGGGTCGGGAGCGAGTCTGCCTATCCCCCATTCAGCTATTTGTTTGACACAGCACAAGCTAGCTGGCTATACTTTTTTATGTGTGCGTCGCTCTGAAGGCGCTTGTTCTCCTGGTAGTTAGGACCTATATGCTGAGTAGAAACAACTATATAGACAAAGTCATCGGTAATTATCGCATCATTACCGAACTTGCCAACAGTGAATCTAGCAGCATTTATATGGCCCAGCATACCGTTAACCCCAAAGCCAGCGGTGTCATCAAGGTTTTTCACAACACCCCTGCGCTGAACCGCGACCTCTTTTTTCGTGAGGTTCGCTTGCTCAGAATGCTGAAGCATCCTCATATTCTGCCCATGCTGGACGCAGGCATATTCGAGGATGCGCTCTACTTGATTACCGAGTATGTCCCTCAAGGATCCCTGCGCGAGCGTATCGAGCGCCAGGGGCAGACCCTCTTCCCGACGCCGGAGGTCATCAATATCCTCTCGCAAGTTGGACAGGCGCTGACATATGCCCACCATTTCAATATTGTTCACGGCAATCTCAAGCCCGAGAATATCCTCTTCAGCAGCACAGGGCATGTCCTGCTGACCGATTTTGGCTGGACCACGATGAGTGGGCCAGCGTGGATGCAGGGCGGGCCAGGTGATTCCATCAGCCTCCAGGCGCTGAACTCTGCGCGTTATATGGCGCCCGAACAATTTCAAGGCTTCACAAGCAGGCGGAGCGATCAATATGCGCTGGGGTGCATTGCCTACCAACTGTTCACCAGGCAGGTGGCCTTCAATGCGCCCGACTTCGCCTCGCTGCAAC
>JBDTHH010000644.1:0-2919 GCA_039937055.1 Ktedonobacteraceae bacterium
TCTTCGCTTTTTCAGGAGTACCGAAGAGAGGACATAAAGCTGGGTGTTTCCTCACTTCAGGACAAAAGATCACGGTCCTCTCCATTGCTGCAATTCCTGTATTCCGGGTACACTCCAAAGCCCTGCATCCTAACGCATGTTCCATTGACATTTTTCGCTTTCCTCATGTATACTCCTCCTCATTGAGGGGCACGAGAAGGCATCCGTACACCGCACTATTGACGATCCGTTATGAGGAGACTGCAATATGCCATTTTTTCGCATACTGCCCGGTCAGGCCCAGGTACAGGGTGCCGTAGCGGACGGAGGGCTCGATCATCGTGCCCTCGAACCACTCGTTGTAGCTGGTGATCGTCACCCAATCGGGCCGACTGGCGATGGCGGCGGACCAGCTTGTGCGGTAATTAGCGCCGTTGTTGCGCGGGACAACCGGGGTAGTTCGGCCTGGCAAGCGCGTATCATCCATGCCCGGCAGCACACCCGCGGCCCAGATCTTGTGAGTATGATGCGCGCGATTGTAGGCGTCGATCCTGGCGCGGAAGCCCTGGTCCACCGCCGTCATGTTGCCTTGCAGCAAGCCCCAGTAGCCGCCGCTGAAGAGATGGATGCCATCGAAGACCGCCAGCATGCTCATGTCGACGCCTTCGGCCGACCAGGTGAGCGCGTTGTGCGGGTCCACCTGCTGGCGGATCGCGGCCCATTGCGCGAGCGTGCGCCCATGGCCCAGCGGGTCCCAGATGAAGATCACCGGTTTCCCCTGCCAGTGGAAAAAGTGCGGGTCGCTGCCATAATGCGCGATCACATAGCTCAGGCCGCTCGCTATGTTGCCGGTGCCTTGCAGCGCCGGTGCATCGCTCTCGAAGTAGATCGTCGAGGCGAAATGGTACCCGGTAGCCTTCTCTAGCGCCGCCGCGTGGGCCAGCAGCTTGCTGAAATTCTGGTCCGAAGAGCTGCCCGGCCCCCACCACGAGGTGATAAAACCTGTGATGCCGGCGCCGGCGGCCTCTGTGAGTTGGCGATCAATAGTGCTGTCAGCGCTCGACGTGTAGTGGTCCGCGGGCAGGTCTGACATCCTGGCGGCATCCCATGTCGAGGGCGTGTACCACTGGTAGTAGAAGGCCAGTACAGGTCGATTGGAGTTACTATTGCTATGGATAGGGGTAGGTGAATGCTGTGGTCCCGGCGCCGGCTGCCCTGGCGTTGCTGGCCCCGGCTTCTGGGTATTGCCACCCGTTGCCTGCATCCCTTCTCGCTCCACAATCCCGGCCACAATCAGCAAGACCACCGCTAAGAGCGTGAGCCTGGCAAGCCACTTTACGCTATAGATCACTCTGTTGCGAGAATGTGGCACGCGCTACCCTCCTGTGAAGCTGAGAGGTAATAAGTATCAACGCCATCCGGTCGTGTCATCATAACATACCTCGATGCTCCTGACTATTGTCTAGATCGACATGCAGGCGACATGCGTCTCCGGTCCGCGTAGGGGCTATGGCTTGCCTCGCCCGCGTGGGGCCACGCGGGCGAGGCAAGCCATAGCCCCTACGCGGACCGGACACCTGCCGAGCCCCTGCGTGGACCGCATACACAGATCAGAATCCACGCCCCCGGTAAAAGTACGCGGGTTACATCGTGATAGAGGTTGGTATACAAATATGTATAGGGCGGGTCGTAAAGTAACACAGGGGAGGCTGGCATGTTCTATTCGGCGGGTATTCCTGCTATACTACCACTATGGCAGGAAGGACGAATAGAGAGATCACATGTCAGTATGACAGAAAAAATATCTACCGACTCACAGGGAGGTGACTGGGGATCGCTGTCAGGAGACGCGCTTGCATTGAGCATGCTCTATGAGCGCTTCCGGCGGCCCATCCACTCCTATATCTATCACATGCTTGGCAATCAAGAGGACGCTGATGATATCACACAGGAGGTATTTGTGCGTGCCTGCATAGCCTGGCAGGGCCTGCGCGATCGCGATAACCTCTCGGCCTGGTTGTACCGCATCGCCACAAACCTGTGCGTTGACCTGCTGCGCCGGCGCAAGCGCATCTCCTGGTGGCCGCTGAGCATGAGCAGCCGTAGCCGCGATGATGAGCACAACGATGGCCCGATCAGCGACGACTTCTCCCACCTGCTGGCCGATAGTGGGGGTATTCCAGAGATTGCCGAGCGCGAATATATCCAACTGGTGCTGGCGCGGATGCCGGTAGAATACGCGTCCGTGCTGATCCTGAGCGCGGGCCAGGGCGTACCCTACCAGGAGATCGCCACCATCGTGGGTATCTCAGCCAACGCGGCGGCAACCCGTATTTCGCGCGCCAAGAAGATGTTCGCGGAACAATATCAGCGCCTGAGCACAGAAGGTAGTGAGAAACAGGAGAATCGGCGATGACACTGGACAATACTGCTATGCCGCCGATACCAGTAGCTGGAGAACGCGGCACCCACGTCTGCGCGACCGTGCGTCTCTACCTTGCCATACTGGACGACGTACCGCCGAGGCAGGCCGAAGCCATACTCAAACACGTCAATACCTGCCGTGACTGCTCGCGGGAGTATCGCCTCCTGAACCAGGCTACACACCTGGTGGCTCGCCTCCCCGATACCGCGCCTTCCGCGCGCGTCGATCAGGCGGTGCTGGCCGCTATCGTCGCTCGTCGGAACAGTGTGCCCCTCCCCGCAGCCGGGTCTGAGCATGAAGCGGTCTATGCTGCTCCTGCCATGCCACGACGGCTGCCAGCACGTCGTCTGCGCACGCGCTGGCTGGTGGGCCTGGCCGCCGTTGCCGTGCTCCTGCTGGCTCTGTTGACCGGCACATACCTGCATGCGCTGCCCGGCGCTCCCGCTGCCCAGGCGTTTGTGTTGCCTCAGACGCTTTCCTGGAACGGCTATGTGCTCTATCATCGCGAAACGCAT
>JBDTHH010000645.1:0-6216 GCA_039937055.1 Ktedonobacteraceae bacterium
GACATAGCCACATAGAATACCCCTTTCCGCGTAAGGGCGCGCCCCTACTGTGACGCGGCTTTGCGTTGCAGGCCGAGCAGGTCGGTGCGAATATTGGTGAAATGTTCGCGCAGGGCCGCCGCCTGGACGCGGTCGCCGGCGATGCGCAGCCAGATGCGGCGTTGTGGAAAGTAGAATGTGGCGCACAGGCTCAGGATCAGCAGGACGGCGATAGGCCAGATCAGGCCCGCGCCCGCGTCCTTCGTTACCAGGAGCACTGTGGCCTCGCTGGCATCGTTCAGGGTGACCGTCCACTGCTTGTCCACGCTCTGTCCCGATTTGCCAGGTGCCAGCCTGAGCGCTACTTTGTCAGCGTTATTGCTCGAACCTGGCGTACCCACCGTCACGAGGATCAGCGGGTGCTGCACCTGGGCAAGCTGCTGCCCGGCGGCGTGGATGAAGAAGACGCCCATCGTGAGATTATAGCCGGGAATAGGGACGCCTTTGGCGTAATCAACCTCGCCATCGCCCGACGGCAGTGTGTTCGTCTGATCCAGGATCACCGCGTCGTTATAGAGCACATGCCCCTGCTGATCGGCGATGGAGATATTCACCGAGGGGATGAGCGACGATTGGTGGAAGACGACACTATTATAGGCCAGCGGATCGTTCACGCGCAGGTGATTGCTGTGAGCCACCAGTTCACCATCGCGATAGACGCTCAGATCGGTTACATAGTCGGTGGCTAACCCGGTTTTAGCGTCGAAGGTGGCGCTGAAGTGATTGGCGCGAAAGCTGATGTTGTGGGGTGTGCCGCGCGGGTAGACCACGGCGCTCTGGCCAGTGGGCAGCGCCTGGTCGAAGGTAAAGCCCGCCAGGTTGTCGCTGAAGCTCACGATGGGCGCCGGAAGCCAGTGGCGTGCCGGGCTATTCAGCGGCAGGCCTTTCCATTGTGTCACGACGCCGGCCATCAGCAGCGAGACCAGGCAGGCGTGGAAGACGAACGTTGAGAGCGTGGCCCACGAATTTTTGTAGGCATAGAGGTACATCACCTCGCCACCGGCCACCTCGTCGCTCTCAACCTGGCTGCGCACCCGGTAGCCGCGCCGGCGCAGGGCTGTGCGCGTCCAGGCGGCAGCATCGCTATGGGAGAACTCGGAACGCTCCAAAGCGTTGCGATAAAAGGCGGTGTTGCGCCGGATCAGCGGGTGCGCGAAGTTCTGCCAGATGGCCGGCGCGCGGTTCAGCGTGCAGACGACGATGCTGAGCGAGAGCACGGTGAGCAGCAGCATAAAGTACCAGCTTGAGAAGATCGTGAAGAACTGCAACCAGTCATAGATCGGCGTGAGCGAGCCGTAGCGTGGCAGGGCATTCTGCTGCACCCACACGGCATACGAGACAGGGTCGCCCAGCACCTCAGCAGGCGCCTGGATAAAATAGACACCGAGCAGGCAGATAATCACAATGCTGACAATCAAGAGGATAGCCGTGCGCACCGAGCTGAGCCAGCCCCACGCGGCATCGATGGGATGTCTGGCAATGTAGCGCAGGCGCAGCCTGAAACGCTGGCCCGCTGGCAGAGGAGCCTGCTTGCGAGCGCGCCCGCTTCCCTTCTTCGGCGGTGTTTTTTGCGAGTTTTTTAGAATGGTTGCCATGGACGTTCTAGTAACACTTTCCCCAGCCGGTACATAGTGATAAACGCATACTTGTAGTATGATAGAGCATATGGCCGCTTCTGACAAGCGCCCTATTTGCATTCTCTGTCAAAGGAGATTTTTATGGCAGATCCACGTCAGCAGAAACTGGCAAAGGTACTTGTCCACTATTCGCTGCGCCTCAAGCCCGGCGATACGTTCGTCATTTCTAGCTCTGAGGTCGCGGCCCCTTTGGTGCGCGAGGTGTACCGCGAGGCGCTTGCGGCCGGGGCGTTCGTCACTGTGAATACCTCCCTCGATGGCATCAGGGAGATCCTCCTGCGCGCGGGGAACGACGAGCAGCTTGCCTACATCTCGGATATTGATAATCTAGCGGTTGATCACTATGATGTCTCGCTCGATATCTGGGCGGAACAGAACACCAGGGCTATGAGCGGGGTTGACCCGCAGCGTATGGCCCTGCGGCGCGCGGCGCGAGCGCCGCTCTTTAAACGCTCGCTCAAGCGCCTGGCGCAAGGCGAGACGCGCTGGTGCGGCACGCTCTTCCCCACCCAGGCCCACGCGCAAGACGCGGGCATGTCGCTGAGCGATTACGAGAATTTTGTCTACGGCGCTGGCAAGCTGGACCTGGACGATCCGGTGGCCGCCTGGCAGGCCGTGCGAGCCGAGCAGCAGCGCATCGCTGACTTTCTTGAACAGCACAACGAGATCCACATCGTCGCGCCCGGCACCGATATTACCTATCGCGCAGGCGGGCGCAAGTGGATCAACTGCGCCGGGACCGAAAACTTCCCCGATGGCGAGGTTTTCAGTGGTCCCATCGAGGACTCAGTCAACGGCACCGTCCTTTTCAGCTATCCAGCCGTCTACGACGGCAACGAGGTCGAGGATGTGCGCCTGACCTTCCACGCCGGCCGGGTGATCGAGGCCAGCGCTGGTCGCGGCCTGGACTTCCTCAACGCCATGCTTGACAGCGACGCCGGAGCGCGCACATTGGGCGAGGCGGCCTTTGGCCTCAACTACGATATCCAGCGTTTCTCCAAAGAGACGCTGTTCGATGAGAAGATCGGCGGCACGATGCATATGGCTCTGGGCGCGTCCCTGCCCGAAAGCGGCGGCGTGAATGAGTCCGGCCTGCACTGGGATATGGTCTGCGATCTGCGCGAAGGCCAGGTCTACGCCGACGGCCAACTATGCTACGAGGCCGGACGATTCACTGTGTGAAACATAGTGCTCTGACCCACTTCATCTGACACATTGGAGAGAGGTCATCCCCTTTCGTAGCTGCGCGAGCCTCCCTTATCAATTGAGGGCGGTCAGAGCAATAGAAGGGAAACACTAAACATATGGCGACATCAAAGCACACGGGCATCGGGTTCGCCGAAGTCAACGGGACGCGACTGTATTATGAAGTACAGGGTGCGGGTCAGTCACTGACTATGATTCACGGCGGGCTGGTGAACCTGCGCTCGTGGGATAGCCAGGTCGTGGCGTTCGCGCCCGATTACAAGGTTATCCGCTACGATCTCAGGGGCATGGGCGCCTCGGATACCCTCATAACCACACCCTTTTCGCACGAAGAGGATCTGCATAGCCTGCTCAAGTTCCTGGGGGTCGAGCGTACTTACCTGCTGGGCCTCTCCTTCGGCGGCAGGACCGCGATCAACTTCACGCTGGCCCATCCCGAGATGGTGGATGCGCTGATCCTGGCCTCCTCCTCGATAGAGGGATACGAGTTCTCAGAGGAGTCCAAACGTCTCTGGGCCGAGATAGACGAGGTTGCCGAAAAGGGCGACATCGACCAGGCGGTCGAGCTTGAGACCAGGATGTGGATCGATGGCCCTGAACGCACACCGGAGCAGGTTGATCCAGTAGTGCGCAAACTGGTGTACGACTGGAACAGGCACAACTTCGATCTCATGCTGCGCGAGGGCCAGGCCGAACCGGTCACGCCGGAGCCACCGGCCATCACGCGCCTCTCTGAAATCGCCGTCCCCACCCTGGTGATCGTCGGCGATAAAGACCTGCGCGATATGCAGAACATAGCGGACAGGCTCGCGCAGGAGATCAAAGGCGCGCAAAAGGCGGTGATCCCCGGCGTGGCACATGCCCCCAACATGGAGAAACCGGCGGAATTCAACCAGGCCGTACTCGATTTCCTGAAGACGGTGTAGTACTCCGTCAAGTCTTATTGGAACAGGGCGCAGGCCAGCGGCGCCCTGTTCCAATGCCGCCATCTCGCCCTCTCTGTCGTATCTTCCCCTATGTAGTATCAACCAACGAGGCCAGCGGCATCCCTACACGAAATGCCGCATCCGTGGAGCAGGAGGAATCCCTACGCGGGTGGGGATCAAACGGGTGAGGACGGAACAGGGTTCCCCCATCCGTTTGACGCTCTTCCATAGCTATGCTACTATCTGTGCAGACATTTTTAGTGTTTGCTGAGGACAACGCACGATGGAATTCTTATTTATAACGGGCAGCACAAGCACAGCGCTGCAAGGGCTGGCTACCCTGTCGAAGTACCTTTTTACGGCCGGGCTGTGTATGATCGTCGTGATGACCCTGGCCTACCTGTGGTACACCATCGGCAGCGCGCGACTGGCGGGGCAGGTAGCGAACGAGCGGCGCCGGGGCCAGAGTCGCGCGAAGGCCGGCAAAGGCGGCAAGGTCGCGGCGGCCGGCGCGAATGGCGGCGTCGCCACGCTGGTGCGCAGCGACGTGGTGCTCAACGAGCAGCCGGATGGCGAGACGCCGATTGCGCTCAACCAGGGCCTGATCGCCATTGGCCGCGTTGGCACGACTATCGGCTGGTTCGCGGTGGCCACGCTCCTGCTCTCGCAGGTGTTGCGCACGCTGGTAACACAGCACGCTCCCTGGAGCAACCTGTTCGAGTTCAGCGTCAGCTTCACCATAGCCCTGCTGTTCTGTTACCTGGTATTCGAGGCGCGCTTTCACGAGCGAGTGCGCGCCTGGGGTATCTACGTGTGCGCGCTCTCAGTGATCACGCTGGCGATAGCGGTCTATGTGGGGATCAGCTATGATCTCATCAACGGCTCATCGCAGCTTATCCCGGCCCTGCAAGATCAGCCGATCCTGACGCTGCATGTCTCGATGGCGATCTTCGCCTACGCGCTCTTCAGCGTGGCCTTCGGGGCGGGCGCGATCATCCTGGCGCAGGGCGGCGAGGGGCAGCGCTTCGCCTGGCTACCATCAGCGGAGGCGGCCGATGAGCTTGGCTACAAGGCGATCATCGTCGGCTTCCCGCTATTGGCGCTGAACCTGATCCTGGGCGCCTACTGGGCCAACTACGCCTGGGGTCACTACTGGAGCTGGGACCCTAAAGAGACCTCGGCGCTACTTACCTGGCTGATCTACGCCGTCTACCTACACGCGCGCGGCATACGCGGCTGGCGCGGCAAGCGCATCGGCTGGCTGCTGGTCATCGGCTTCGCCGCGACGCTGTTCACCTACTACGGCGTGAGCTTCCTGGTACCCAGCCTGCATAGCTACGCGACGCCTAAGTAACTGCACAAGAGTTAGAGAGCGACCACGCGGGGAGCCAGATTTCAAAGACGGAGCAATGCCCAGGTTCGGAGCGTACCTGGATATCGCCATCGTGCGCGTGGGCTATCCACTGCGCGATGGAGAGGCCCAGGCCGTTGCCGGCTGGACACGTGTCGGCGGCAACGACGGCAGAAGTCAATTGCTGGCTATGAGTGCGGGACTGGTCCACGCGATAGAAACGCTCGAAGATATGAGGCAGGTGTTCCCGCGCGATGCCTGGCCCATCGTCGAAGACGCGCAGCATAGCCCATTCCTGTCCCTGTTTAGGCAAGCGCTCCAGGCTGATATCCACGTGTGTACCAACGCCCGTGCTGTATTTTAGCGCGTTCTCGACGATATTGGTGACCAACTGCACCAGATAGATGCGAGCCCCCAGCACGGCGAGTTCGGGCAGGGGCGCGACGTTGATTGTGATGCCCGTCTGCTGCGCCAGCGGAGCCAGGCGCTCCACACTATCTACTACCACCTCGCTCAGATCGATGACCTCGTGCTGAAGCCTGGATGGCCCGTTATCGGCGCGCGCCAGCGTGAGCAGGTCATCTACCAGGCGGGCCATATGTCTGTTCTCCTGTTGGATAATACCGAGGGATTGCTGGTAGACCTGGGGCGTATCCTGTGCCAGCGCACGTGTGGCCTCCAGTTCAACGATAGAGAGCGGGGTGCGCAGTTCGTGACTGGCATCGGCCGTAAACTGGCGCTGGCGCTCGAACGCGGACTCCAGGCGGTCAAGCATATGATCGAAGGTCGCGGCCAGTTCGCCTAATTCATCGCGCCGTCGCAGCTTGAGGCGACGATGTAGATCCGTCTCGCCGATCTGCTGCACCGCGCGGGCAATCGTCTGCACCGGGCGCATGGCTCTATCCGCCAGCCAGTAGCCAATACCGCTGGAGAGGAGCAGGATCAAAGGGGTAGCGATTTCGAGGATGGACGATAAAAGGCTCAACTGATCAGAGACACGGGATGGAGTACCTACGATGAGAAGCGCCACTACCTGCTGCCTCTGGCCTACGATCAC
>JBDTHH010000646.1:0-2644 GCA_039937055.1 Ktedonobacteraceae bacterium
TCTTCGCTTTTTCAGGAGTACCGAAGAGAGGACATAAAGCTGGGTGTTTCCTCACTTCAGGACAAAAGATCACGGTCCTCTCCATTGCTGCAATTCCTGTATTCCGGGTACACTCCAAAGCCCTGCAATAGAAAGAGAAAAGCTTGACCATCCGCTAAAGCTACGTTATAGTGTCCCTCACAATAGATAATCGTTCAACGTGCGCTTTTTTATAGCGAATACCAACGTGGTTGCCACTACAGCTCTGTAGCAGCGCCCGCCATTATTCAGTCTAACGTGAGGGTTTATGACAACAACCAGTGAGGCGCAGCACACCGCCGGCGCTACTCCAAAAGATTTGTATGACTACCTGGTCGAGCGTATCAAACAGGCGGCTGCCGCCTATATAACCCAGGAACACATTGACTGCGATAGCGCGCAATTGCCTATCAATCTGGATTTCTCAGCTCAGGCCAGCTTTGGCGACTATTCGCTCCCGCTGATGGCCTGGGCCAGCAAGAAAAATCTAGGCCGTCCCCCCATGGTGATCGCCGAAGCGCTCGCAGCTACCATTCGCGCCATGCATGATGCGGGCATCCAGGAGATCACCGTCACGAAGCCGGGCTACCTCAATTTCCGCCTGAACCATTCCGTGATGGGTCGCGAAATTATCGAGCGCGTGATGGAGGCCGGACCCGATTTCGGCCAGAGCGATAGTGGTGTGGGCACAAAAGTTGTCATTGAACACACAAACATCAATAGCAACAAGGCCGCGCACGTTGGCCACCTGCGCAACTCCAGCATTGGCGATACCGTTGTACGTATGCTGCGCTCCCAGGGCTACCACGTCGAGGCCCAGAACTACATCGACGATACCGGCGTGCAGGTGGCGGATGTCGTGGTAGGCTTTACGCTCCTGAAACAGGGCCAGTTGCCCATGCCAGAGGGCAGCGAGCAGTTGCCGGATGAGCCATTCGACTACTATTGCTCGCGCATCTACGTGGCCGTGGGCAAAGCCTACGAAGAGCATCCGGAGTGGCTGGATATACGGCGCGCCGTGCTGCACGCTATCGAGCACGGTGGAGAGCCAGAGAGCGGACCCGATTATCCAGTCCTGGCCGCCGACATCTCGCAATGGATCGTGCAGGCGCACCTCAAGACGATGGCGCGCCTCAATATCTCCTATGACCTGCTGACCTGGGAGTCGGCGATCCTGCACAGCGGACTCTGGAAGCGCACCTTCGAGATGCTGCGGGACCGCGGCCTGCTGGAGAAACCGGAGACCGGTAAGCTCGCGGGATGCTGGATATTGCCCTTTGGCGAGGGCGAGACGCAGACCGACGAGGGTGATCGCACCAGCGACAAGGTGCTCGTGAAGAGCGATGGCAACGCCACCTACACCGCCAAGGACATCGCCTACCAGCTCTGGAAGTTCGGCCTCACCGATGATTCGCTGGTTGGCACACAATTCCACTTCATCCCCTGGGGTCGCCAGCACGACGGCCGCAAGCTCTGGACGATGCGCATGCCCACGGATGAGGCTGAGACCGACCAGGAAGCCGACCCCAGTCGCTTCGGTCACGCGCAGCGCGCCATCAACGTCATCGATGTGCGCCAGTCATACGCGCAGCAGATCGTCTTCGAGAGCCTGCGGCGCCTGGGCTACACAGAGCAGGCCGCTCACTCGACACACCTGGCCTATGGCGTCGTGACCCTCTCCGCCACTACTGCCGCGCGCCTGGGCATCGATACCTCCGATGGGCGCGAATTCTACGCGCTCTCTGGCCGCAAAGGCCTTGAGATTAAGGCCGATGACCTGATTAACGCGGCGGTGGAGAAAATGAAGGAGGCCAAGCCTGATCTCTCAGATGAAACTGCGGCCATCCTGGCCTCCTCGGCGATCCGCTACTTTATGATTCGCTTCGGCTTACAACAGACCATTGCGCTGGATATGGACGAGGTGTTACGCCCCAACGGCGATACCGGCGTCTACCTGCAATACGCCTATGCGCGCGCGAACAGCATTCTGCGACGCCTGGAGGAGGCAGAATACGAGGTACCCGAACGCCTGGAGGCTCTGCCCGCCGAGCTGGAGCAGAGCGAGTGGGAGCTGCTGCGCCACATTGATGCCTATCCACGCCAACTCGCTGAGGCCAGCGCGCAACTGGCACCCAACACGTTTGCCGCCTACGCCTACGACCTGGCGGCCCACTTCAGCGACTTCTACGAGCATACGCCACCCATGCTGAAGGAGACAGACACGCAGGTGAAGGCCTTCCGCGCCTGGCTGGTGCAGGCTACCATGCAGACCATGAACAATGTGCTGCGTGTGCTTGGCTTTGTCCCACTTGAACGCATATAGCATATAGAGAGGAAAACCTATGACGACGAAGAAACTACGCTTCGGCATCAAAACCGCGCAACAGCATACTACCTACGATGAGATACTCCGCGTCTGGCTGGAGGCGGATCGCGTTCCCGCCATCGAGCACGCCTGGGCCTTTGACCACTTTATCCCTCTGGGGCCCGATCCCACCGGTCCCCAGTTGGAAGGCTGGACGCTGCTCGGCGCGTTAGCCGCGCGCACAGAGCGCCTGCGCGTCGGCTTAATGGTCACTGGCAACACCTACCGGCACCCGGCCGTGCTCGCCAATATCGCGACGAC
>JBDTHH010000647.1:0-4150 GCA_039937055.1 Ktedonobacteraceae bacterium
AGGGAGGTATCAAACCAGGCGAAACAGCATTTGATGCAGTTTTGCGCGAAGTGCGAGAAGAAACAGGGGCAGAACTTTACCAGATTATCAAGCAATTCGACGAAACCATTGGTTTTGCGTTTGATAAACAGACCCGTCGCGCTATCGGCTATGACCGCCAGGAAACGACAATGTTTCTTATCGAGTATCTCGGAGACCGCTTAGAGCTACATCCTATGGATGAGGAGATCGATCAAGTCCGCTTTCTTCCTGCTCATGAGGTGTGCCAGTACCTCGCTCACCAGAAAACAAAGGAGTATTTTGTGCGTGTGGTCCTGCAACAAGAGAGTAAAGATATATCATAAAATAAATTTGACTCAGGATAGCGAATAGATAACAGCATGGAGGGATGATGCTAAAAATTTGTATCAATCTTACCTTTGATTCCGCGACAGAGCAAGCCGTTCAAACATACTGGGTGTAGTTCATATTTTTGCAAACTCAGCCTGTAAACGATACCCCTTTGGAGAAAAGGCCCGCCGTCCCCAGCGTCTCTGAGCCTCAGTCCGGCCGGTGGGAGCCGGAGCAGGGGCAGCAGGGGGAGCAGGCAAGAGCGTGCGGAAGACGGCCGGAGGCAAGCGGAGAAGCTCCCATGTGAGGCGAGCGCGAGCGCGAGCCATGGCGGCATCTGCTCGGAGGCGCCTGCGCTGGAGGCGCTGGGTCTGCCAGCCCGCCCGGATCTGCGTCCAGCCTTCCTGCCAGCGCTCACTGCACAGCGTGGTGCGCAGAGCCAGCATCGGGTTGACGCGCGTGCGCTCCCAATGCATGCCTGCCCCTTTGAGACGGGCTTGCACCACGAGTTTGTTGCCACTTTCTGCCATCCCTGAGCCAATGGGCCAGCCAGCCTGCTGATAGAGCGGATACTGCATCTGAGCGGCTCGCTTGTGCAGATACCTCAGCTTCTCTTGCATCTCAGAAACCGGAAACTGGGTGCAGAGCTGATCGAGAGCGACCAGCACCGACTGCGGTCCCTCCGCCTTGAGGGTGTGCAGGTGCTCAGTGAGCCACGAGCAGGAGAGGCCAGCCCCGTGAGCGCGAGCCAGATCACCGATCTCACTGATGTACTGTGCTGCATGAGCAAAATCCAGGATGCGCACCGCATCAGCGCGCTGGCCTTGCACAAAGTGCTGAATCCACTCTGCTCCATCCTGCACGGCGGCGACCTGCTCGGCTCGGTCGACGCCTCGACGACGGATCTCCCCGCTGGCCAGATCCCCAAACGTTTCGGCATCCGTCAAGCGGGCACAATACGAGAGGTGCTCGCAGTGGCCTGGCTGCGTGTCTGGCTGCTGGCCCACTTCCCCAATCGTCACCATCTTGACCTCAGCCCACTCCTTGGCCCGCAGCGGCACCAGCACCCCATCAGTGGCCATGACCAGACGCGCAGGCACCGGCTCCTCAGAGTCGGTGCTCGCCAGGGGATGAGCCTGCTGATCCTGCCACTGCTGCACGCAGGCTCCTGCCTGCTGCGTGAGTCGTCGCACCTGACTGGCGCTCACATGCACCCCCAACAGGGTATGCAGATGCCTGGCGGCCTGGGCAAAGGGCACCAACGCTCCCAGGAGCACGAGTCCTTGATGGACATGGGGTGTCAGGCCACTGCTGGGCAGATCCAACTCCTCATCGAGGGGGAAAAAACCCGCTTCCACACTGCGGGCAGGTCCCATAGCTGCGCGAGAGCCTCACGTCTTTTCCCCCCTGCGTGGCCAGGCGGCGTTCATGCGGTCCTCGCGCTTGCAACGGACTCCCACACGTCGGACACACGGGGCGCTGGCTCGGCTCGGACCCGCTCCAGTCCCGCTTCTCACTCTGCTGGGCCAGATCAGCCAGCATCTGGGCGCGCACTCCTGAGAGCCGCCCATCGAGTTCCTCTTCGATCTCTTTGAAGGTCGCTCGGGGGTGCTCCTTGCGCCACCCCTCCATTTCCTGAAACACGCTTTCGCTCAGATGACGCCAGACCTCAGCGCGGGGGGACTCTTCCATCGATACACCTCCTTCGGTTCCTTCGACTCCTTTGCTCTCTATTCTACCATCTCCTGATCTCCTGGAGTGTCCAATGGTTGAGTTTGCAAAATTATGAACTGCACCCAAACATACTGGAGTCATATTATAGATGCCGGCATCACAGAGTTGGGTCTGACAGGGTATCGGCCCCACATCACCCTGGCTGTTTACAATGTCAAAGATATCTCTGCATATGAAACGCATCTGATCCCTGTGGCTTCTGCTGTTGCGCCTTTTCCTGTCCTCCTGGAGTCGTTGGGTCTATTTCCTGAACAAGGTGTCATCTTTCTTGCTCCTCGCATGTCCCACACGTTGTTTTCTCTTCATCGCGCAACGCTTCAGGCATTCACATCTATGAATGAGGCGAACACCCCTTCTCTTATGAGTGACTGGCTTCTGCCAGACCGCTGGACACCCCATGCCACGCTTGCAAGACAACTGACATCAACGCAAGTCCTACAAGGGTTGGCGGCCTGTCTTCAGCAATGGGTGCCAATACATGGACAGGCCACAGGGATGGGGCTACGTCTCTTCCCAGAACCCACTGATTACCGCTATTATGCGTTCTAAAGGCCGAGAGAGGTGAAACCAACGCATAAGCCAAGCAGCATAAGTGGCGCTCCAATAATCAGAAAATTGGCCAGTGTGATGAAACCGCCCACGAGAACAAGGAGTAGGGCAAAAGAGAGACCCTTTAAGGCTTTTGAGCTGATCATTGGTTATGCTCCTTCAGGACTAAGATATGAGGAAACCTGTGTGTTCCTCGATATAGATAAAAACGTTTATTATGACTCATTCTCAAAATCGTAGTAACAACAATCAGAAAGGATGGAGCCAGGAATGACAGAACAGTTCTATGACAAAGTTGCCAGGAATCAGCATTGGCGAGAAAGACGCCTGGGAACTCAAACGCATCTTTGGCCGCGGTCAAGGATATCACGCCTGGAAAACTTCGGCTCTCGAACAAGCTGAAGATCGCTTACAGCAGGCGGGCTTTGAAGTGGTCTATCGTCAAGATGTGTTGTATGACGAGTACTATGCTTCCTATCACGACCTTGATGTCTTCCTCCAGGGGGTTCCGATCTTTGAAGACTTCGATTCGGGGCAGGATAAGTCTTCTCTGGAGGCCTATGTGGCAAAGTTCCAGACGGACAAGGGTATTCACTTATCCAGACATCGCTTTCTGGTTGGTGCCGTTAAACCACATGAGGGTACTTGATGGAGCTATGCTATGCTTGCGTCATTTCTGATGATGATATCAAAAGACGCTCGCGGACAGATAGAGGTGAAGTAATAATCTTCCGCAGCATCCCATAACCTGTGCCACCTATCCATGAAGGCTTGACCTTCCCGAATGACGAGGCGCTGGCGGCGTACTGCGTCGTCCGCCTCAACGAGTACGGTCAAATCAACGAGGTCGGAAAGCTCAGGCCGGGCGGAGTACACGCCGTCAACGAGAATCACCGGGGCAGGTTCGAGTTCGACGGCCTCGTCTTTCCAGCCAAGCCAGCCGATTTCCGGTTTGAAATCAAGTGCATGCCAGGATGCCGGTTTTTGAGCTAGCAAGGGTTCTAGTACCTGGGCACGCATGCGCTGCCAGTCAATACCTTTATCTACTTTCTGCTTAGCACTCAACCCGGACCAGGCATCGTCGTTGCCGCCGGAGTAGAAGTCGTCACCCACGACAACTACACCTTCTACACGGCTGGCTATCGCCTGTGCAAGCGTTGATTTACCTGTACCGCTACGACCGTCCAGCGCGACCAGTATCGGGTTCTTGCGTTTTAGCAGTCGGCTGATCTCAAAGACAACCATATCCGCTGCGGATTGCAGGTCACTATGCTTCTCGCTCATATGCCAAGTATACAGGATTTATGTTGTGTATGAAAAGTGATCTCATCATTTAGAGGTAACGGGGAGTACAGCCCCGCACCGCACATACGAAGTCGTAACATGCCTGGTAGGTAGGTAGATCACGTGGCAGAAAACCTTGAAAAAAGCCGTAAACCTGAGTACGATGGATATAACTTTTGCGTTATGAGGAGATTTTTCGTGAGCAACAATGAAGAGCAAAAAGAGCAGATTGCTGATCTGTATCATCGCGTTG
>JBDTHH010000648.1:0-17332 GCA_039937055.1 Ktedonobacteraceae bacterium
TGGGCGATGCTATTGCGTATGTTCATATCAAGGATAGTCGCCTGAGCACCAGCGATCCGGGTGCCTGGACCTATTGCTTGCTCGGTGAGGGCGATGTCCCGCTGCGTGAGATGTGCGAGGCCCTGAAAAAGAGGGGGTACGCGGGCTATCTTTCGTTAGAGTGGGAAAAGAAGTGGCACCCTGACATTGCCGAGCCGGACATTGCCCTCCCGCAAGCCGTCGCCTATTTGCGCACTGTATTGGCATAAATCCACAGAGGAGGCCCTGAAGATGGCAAGCAGGAGATATCACCTATGACGAAGAACAACGCCAGACAAGCTGCTCTCCAACGCCTGGTCGAGGACGATGCCATCGGCCAGTTGCGGCGGCGCGCTGGCCTGATGGCAACCTTAGGCAGGGAAGATGGTGCGCTCAAACTCGATTGGGTCGAAGGAGTCGCACGCCTGCTCGCTGATCCGACACAGTTGGAACTGGTAGAAGCGGAGGCACGAGACATCTGGCAACGCGGGATCCGCCATATCATCTGGGCTGGCATGGGTGGCTCGGTCATTGCGGTGCGCGTCTTCTGCGATCTGGGCTTCTGTCGGAGTCACGACAACAGTCAGGTGACCATCTACCCACTGGACAGCACTGATCCTGCTGCGCTCAATACTATTGTGCGCGAGATCGCAGAAGCCAGGCATCTGGCATTCCCGACTGGGGAAGAAGCATCCCATCCCACCTTCTTGCGGGCACTGCTCGCTGATGTGATGATGATCGGGGTCTCCATGGGGATGACCTCCGAAGAGCCGATCACCCATCTTGAATGGTTCACCGATCTGTTGAAGCAGGCAGGGTTGCGCCCGGCGGAGCATGTGCTGGTGATGACCCTCCCTGGCTCCTATCTGGACCGCTTTGCCCACACTCAGCAGGCACCCAGCCGTCCCTTGCAACTGGATGGCGGGACAGGCACCGGGGGGCGGATGAGCGCCCCCGCCACACGCGTATTTCTGCTGCCCGCGGCTCTCTCTCTAACGACCCATGCCCCCGCTGCCTCCGGCCAACTCCGGTCGGTGCTGCAACGCGCCTGGGACGAGTATGACCTGGCACTGGCAACATCCCGTCCGGCAGACCATCCCTTTGTGCAACTGGCTGCCGCCCTGAGCGCGGCCAGTCGTGCTGGAGCATGCCGCTTACTCGTGGGAATGCCTGAAGGCTGGCACGCCTTTGTTCCCTGGCTCGAACAATTGATGGAGGAGAGCCTGGGCAAAGGAGGCAAGGGGATCGTGGTCTTTGACGATCAAACGCTGAATCACGCGGCTCCCGGCTACCAACAGAGCGGCATGCTGCTCGTGCGTGTGGTGACGGAAGGGATACCAGCAGGAGAAGAGGAGCACGTGCTCCTCTCTCAGCCCTCCCTTGCCAGCACCGAACCGCAGCACCGCTTAGCGGCTCTGGCCGCCAGTTTCCTGGGCTGGCAGTTGAGTATGGCCCTCTACGGCTATTTGCAGCATATTTCGTTCGCAGGTCAGCCTGCTGTCGAGAACTACAAGGCGAGAGCGCGGGCTTTACGGACGCAGCCCGATCCGTTGCATATCGCGTCGAGTTGGAGCCCGGCGTTGCACGATGGCATCCTGACGCTGCTTGCTCCCCAGGGACAGAGCACTCCACAGCAAGGTGATTCCGCTGCAACAGCGTTCGCAAGGGCTTTGCAAGAGGCTGCTTCACTTGCTGACCCACGCAGGTATCCGCAGGGAAGATCCCTGAGCTATCTTGACGTGACCGTCAACGGAGAGGCGCAAGCACGCCTGCTCTCCGTGCTTGACAGGCATGTGCATATCATTGGGAACAGGCTTTTCGGTATTCCTGTAAAGCTGCGGCACGCACCCGCCGCCTATCATTCCACAGAACAAGGCGAGATGGACGGGCCAGCATCCCTGGTCAGCCTGCGCCTGGTGGCGCGCAACTCAGAAGCAGGTCTGCTGGGGAGCTATACCAACACCTTTCTCCACGCCCAGGCGGTGAGTACCTGGCAGGCAATGATGGAAACCGGTCGTCCGTGCTTTTTACTCGTCATCGATGGGTCACTCAACGATGCGATGGAGCCACTGGCAACCTTTTTTTCTCAGGTGGAGGAGTATCTTCACCAGCACTCCTGACCGATACGCAACCTTCCTGGGACATGACAAGGCTTCGTACAATTTTGGTTGGTTGGTATAGCTCATACATCTATTGTCTCTAAAGTATCTGTTCCCCTTCAAAGAGTTTCCTCTGACGAGCGGCTGTCTTTCTGTGCTTCTTCTTCAGTTTTTGCTTGCGTTTTGCCAAAGCTGCTTGCCACGGGAGAACTTCGCTCTCATGATGGGGTATGGGAGCGGACATTGCTCCTGGGTACACACGGCCACCAACTCCGCATCCCTCACAGAGTGCGCGATGCTGTCTACCAACGCACCAGGCTCTTGAGCCAAAAAGCGAAACAGATGTTAACCCTGGCAGCGGTAGCAGGGCAACGCTTTGATCTTTCCCTGCTTACACACATCCTGCATTACGATGAGTCCCACCTGCTACGCCTCGTCTTGGAGAGTTTGAACTGGCAAGAGCCGATTATCAGCGCGTCCTGGCCATCGCGCAGGAAACACACGATGCAGCGATGGAGTGGCAAAGCCTCCTGGACCTGGGCTTTCTCTGGGCAGGGCACGATTACACCCAGAGCGGCCAGGGGTTTCAGCGCGCGCTTGACCTGGCAGCAGCCTTATCCGACCCAAAGCTCCATGCTCATAGCCTCAACCGACTCGGCAACTGGCTGGTCAATACTGGGCAGGCCGAGGAGGGCGTGCGCTGCCATCAGGAAGCACTGGCCTTCTTCGAGACACACCGCGATACCCCCAGGAGCATATTGGGCCCTGGGAAGCACCTATTTCGCTCTGCGAGAAGCCAACCTGGCCATCCAGGCATTGGAGGCAGGACTGACCGTGGCATCTGCTATCGGCTCGGCGTGGTGGATAGGCCCTCTCAGAGCGTATCTGGCCCAGGCCTGTCTGCTGAAAGAAGCGGTGCCACAAGCTGAAGCGGTGCTCACAGCAGGCATCCCCTGTGAACAGGCTCCGCGCAATGTGCCAGAGCGGCTGATGGTGTGGGCCTGGGGAGAAGTAGCCCTGGCAAACGAAGAGCCCGAAGCAGCTTTGCGCCTGGCGGAACGCTTACTCGCAACAGTGCCTGGTGAAACGTCTCCACAGTCTATTCCCCAGCTCCTATACTTGAAGGGCAAAGCGCTCATCGTGTTGCAACGCGAACACGAAGCGGTGCAGGTGATCGAGGCGGCGAAGCGCGGTGCGCTCGCTCGTAATGCCCGTCTCTTGCTCTGGCAGGTCCACGCTGCTTTAGGACAAGCGTATCAACACCTTGGGCAGAAGGAGCATGCGAGGCTGGCATGGGGCGCAGCTCACACGGCCATCGGGTCCCTTGCCGCCACCATCGACGATGCCGGTCTGCGCTATCATTTCCTGCGGGTGGCACAGAGGTCCTTGCCCAAAGAGAGCCGTCTGCTTGCGCGGCAAGCGGAGGCGGAACCGTTCGCCGGGCTCACTGAACGCGAGCGCACCGTCGCACGCCTGATTGCCCAGGGGCACATCAATCGCGAAATTGCTGAGGCATTGGTGGTGAGCGAGCGTACGGTTGAAGCCCACGTGAGTAACATCTTGTCCAAGCTGGGATTTACCTCACGCAGGCAAATCGCGGCATGGGCCATCGAAAAAGGATGGCGCAAGACGCCCCATGAGTAATCATCGGTCAGTGGAAACATGAGCGCAATCTAGGGGAGTGACGAGCACATGTTCTCCGTACCGTCTCTCCAAAAATCTCCGTACTGGTCTTCTGAAACTATTGGCACCTTTCCACAATGACAGATCTGGTGCGTGCGGGTATAGTTAGGAGTGTCGAAAGACGACCGAAAAGATCTATCCTGCTTCACACGCTGGAGGAAGGGGATTTGCTGGTGGTCTATGGCAAAGCCTATCGGCACTATCAGCAGCGTGTGTCAATGCTGTTGCCACAGCCGAAAAAATACGCTATCCTACCAGAGACGGATGCGGCAACTCGTGGGGAGTAATACGCATCGATGAACAGACTACATGAGCATGCCCGAGCGGGAGATGGCTTCGTTCTAGGCTGAAAGGATGCTCGTGAGCAATGCCACGACGTCCATTGCACATCCCCACGAGAGAGTGATGCCTGCCCCTCCATGACCGTAGTTGTGGATGAGCAGTTGCTGCGGGGCAGGGCGCTCGGCCTCCAGGCGCACTGTCGAACGCACTGGCCGCAGCCCGCAGCCGATACTTATGATATCGTCCGGCGCGAGCGTGGCAAAGGTGGGAACGAGCCGCACACAGCGCCGCAGAATGGCTCGCGTCGTCTCAGGATCGATCTGGGTACTCTCGTTCTGTTCTTCGTAGGTGCCTCCGAGCACGATATCGTGCGTGCGAGGTACGATATAGATGAGTTGAGCGAGGTTGTGTTCATCAACCAGCACCCGGCGAAACCCGGTGTGCCTGACGTGTACAACCTGGCCACGCGCCGCATGCAAGTCCCGATCGCCAACCAGTTCGCGCGCGCCCAGGCCAGTGCAATTGATGACGATATTGCTCTCGACAAAAGCTTCTGACAGATTGGCAATGTCGCGCTGATAGATCTGTCCTCCGCGTGCCCGAAAGCGGTGCAGCAAATAGTCGAGGTACACGCCCATGTCAATCACCGGAGCCTCGAAGGCAAAGCCATCGGCATAGCCAGAAGGCAACTCGTCCTGACCCGCGTGCCGGAAGTTCTCCACTGCCGAAACCCACCAGGGATCAGCGCTGGGGACCGTTTTCAGATCGAGTACGCCAGCCATGAAGACGCCGCTCGCCCGCTCAACCTGGAGCGTCTTGAAACGCTGAAACGTCGTCTTTCCCCACGCGGTCACACGCTCAATGGGGAAGGCTTTGAAGGGTAGCCAGACCGCAGCCGCCACGTTTGAGGTGGTCTGTGGCGGGAGGTCTCTGGCCCAGATGGTGACGCGATGGCCTGCCTCAAGCAGGCAGAGACCTGTCGTGAGGCCAGAGACGCCACAGCCAACCACAAGAATATCCATCGCTTCCTGCTTTCTCGCTCACGGTTCGCGCGGTTTGAGGTACGTTTCAAACCAGTCCAGGGCCAGCTTCCATTGGAAATAGCGGTGGTGCGGGCTGGCTGTGCCGACGATCACATGGCTGGCGTTGGGAAAGCGGACCAGCTCTACCGTCTGCCGGCGGGCGCAGAGCGCGTTGAAGAGCTGCTCGCCCTGCTCAATGGGACAGCGATAGTCGTTCTCGGATTGCAGCAGGAGCAGGGGCGTTGAAATGCGGTCCGCGTAGGTGATTGGCGAATGGGCGCGGTAAAACTGCCAGGTCTCCTCGCTTTCCCAGAAGCGCCCGTACTGTACGCCAAGCCAGAGCGCGCCCAGGTCGCTTGTGCCGCTCATGCTCATCATATTCGAGACGCCATTCACCGAGACGGCAGCGCCAAAGCGGTCGGTATGCCCCAGCGCCCAGTTGGTCATAAAGCCGCCGTATGAGATGCCCGTAATGCCGAGCCGCTGCGGATCAGCCTCGCCCGTTGCGACCACGGCATCGATACCCGCCATCAGGTCGAGGAAGTCCTTCTCACCCCAGTCAGCCGCCTCGGTAAAGGTCAGGCCATAGCCCTTGCTGCCGCGTGGATTGATGTAGAGCGAGGCATAGCCCGCGCCTGCCAGCGCCTGGGCCTGGAAGTAGAAGGTGTGGCCCCACGCGCTGTATGGTCCACCGTGAACATGAAGAATCAATGGATAGGGGCGTTCGGCGCGCAGTGGCTTGACGAGCAGACCCTCGATTTCCCAGCCATCGGGTCCCGTGAAGCTGATACGCTCGGTCGGCACGATGCTCACCTCCGCGAGCAAAGCCTGGTTGGTATCGACAAGTGGCCGAAGCTCGCCGCCGCTCCAGGGCAGCGTGAAAAGATCGTAGGGCCGTTCCGGTGTTGCCGTCACGCCTACGAACATCTTGCGCGCCTCCACGCTCTCCAGGGCGGCGATATCCGCGTCGGCGGACGAAACGCGCCAGCAGTTGCCGCTCTCGAGCGCGAGCGCGAAGAGCACGTTTGACCCATGCTCAGCGCTCACAAAGTAGAGCGTTTGCCCATCCGGGGACCAGATGGGCGCGGCGACCCCGCCAAAGTGATAGTCGGGCTGCACCGCTGACAGGGAGCGATCCAGATGGCTCATGAGGTCGCGCTGGTCGCCGCCTGAGCGCGATACCAGCCAGACATGCGATTCTTCATAACCGCGACGGGCGTTCAAGGGATGTTCCGCGAAAAACGCGATGCGCTGCCCATCGGGCGACCAGGTCGGAAGCATAATGCTGAGGTCGCCATTCGTGAGGCGCTGCAACTCGCCACCCTCGACCGCAACCGTCCAGATGTCGGCGGCCAGGGTCGCGTTGGCATCGGCGGAGCGGTTCGCTACAAAGGCGATCAGCGCGCCATCGGGTGACCAGGCCGCCTGGGCCGCGTCAAAATCGCCCTCGGTAAGCTGGCGCGGCGTGGCCTGCGCATCGTCCAGGCTGAGTAGAAAGAGCTGGGTGCGGCGCTCGATGAAGCCGCGTCCGTCGAAACGGGTGAGGAGTTCGCGCTGGCGGCGCAGGCGCGTCGCGCTTTTCTCCACCTCGCTGTGCGCCTCGAACCAGGCCGTCTCCTGCGGGACCTTCAGCCAGTCCGTCTCCAGCGTTGAGGTGTAGCAGAGGTGTTTGCCATCGGGCGACCAGAGCGGCGATGTCGCGCCATCGGCCGCTCTGGTCAGGCGGCGCGCCTCTCCACCAGTGACCTCAATGAGAAAGATCTGGGGCTTTCCCTCGTGGCGCGTCGAGACAAAGGCCAGTTGCCTGCCATCGGGCGACCAGCGCGGCTGCATATCCTGGCTCTCGCCGCTCGTCAACTGGTGGCACCGGCCATCTTCCAGCGAGGCCAGCCAGATCGCTGAATGCTCCTGATTCTTCGCCTCATCATAGCTGCTCACCACGTAAGCAACCTGTGTGCCATCGGGCGAAGGCTGCGGATCGCTCACCGCTTTGAGTCGCCAGAAATCCTCCAGGGTTAGCGCGCGTTTTTCTTCGGACATCGTATGCTCCTTATCTGTGTGTTGTTCCCGGCAGAACGGCCCTGCCGGGAGTAACGGTCTCCTGTGTGAAGAGAAAAGACGATAGGCACAAGCGTTTATGCTGTGTTTTTCTGCCGGGGGTCAAAGGCTTTTTGCAGGCCGTCTCCCACGTAAGAGAGCGCCAGCACGATGCTCGTGAGCACCAGCGAAGGTAACAACACCTCCCAGGGATGGGTATCGATGACGTTTAATCCCTCTACAATCATCAGACCCAGACTCGAACCAGGCGGCTGTACCCCCAATCCTAACAGGCTGATGCCCGCTTCCCCCACGACGATCGCTCCAAGATTCAATGTGGCAGTCAGCACAATGATGTTCAGCAGATGGGGCAGGATGTGCCGCCAGATGATGCGCCTATCGCGAGTTCCGCAGACGCGAGCTGCTTCCACAAATGGCTGCTCCTTAATCTGGAGAGCCTGTCCTCGGACAAGGCGCGCCATCAACGGCCACCCGGTCACTGCTATCGCCAGTGAGACAATTACCAGGCGCGCATCCCCATTGGAGCCGACGAGCGGAATAGTCCGCAAATGCGTGTCGGCCCAGGGTCCGAAGATGCTGGCAAGGAGGATCACAAACAGAAAGCTCGGAAAAGCAAAGGTAAAGTCGATGAGGCGTGCCAGTACCTGGTCCACCCATCCTCTATAATAACCGGCCAGCACCCCGATCGTGACCCCCAATGCCAGGACGATCACCTCGACCATTACCGCGACAGTGAGCGAGATCAGTATTCCCTGCATCAACCGCGCCAGCAAATCTCTGCCCAGATCATCGGTTCCCAGCCAGTATTGCGCGGAGATAAATTGATCCTGGTTCTCCAGTTCCTGGTGATAGGGACTGTGGTAAAGTGTCGCGGGTACAACGCCGTTTAGCGCGCTCTGATAGGGCGCCCCAATGTGTTGATAGATGAGCGGGCCACATAGCGCGACAAACACGAAGCACAGCAGCAGGGACAGGCTTATCATGGCGCGTTTATCGCGGCGGAACACGAGCAATGACTCCCGTGTGGGTGAGAGTGCTGGCACAGTGAGAGGATTGGTAGAAACTCGCTCCGCTGGTCCGCTCATTTCTGTATTCATGGAAACCTTTTCCTCTCACCTAAGCAAATTTGATGCGTGGATCAACCTGCGTATAGAGGAGATCCGAGAGAAAGTTGCCCAGAACCACTCCGAAAGCGAGCAGGATAGCCGTTGCCTGGATCACCGGGTAGTCATAGGCCATAACTGAGCGAATCGTAATGTTTGCAATACCAGGAATGTTAAAGATAAACTCGATAAAGAAGGCCCCTGTAACCAGCAGGCCCAGAGAGAGGCCCAGCAGCGTCACCAGCGGGATCAAGGCATTGCGCAGACCATGGCGGTAGATTACTACTCGTTCTGACAACCCCTTGGAGCGAGCCGTGCGGACGTAATCCTGCTGGATCACCTCTAGCAGGTTGGAGCGGGTAAAACGAGCGATGGAGGCGATGCCACTCAAAGACAGGAGCAGAATGGGGGCAATCTTGTATTGCAAATCGGTCCAGCCATACTGCCAGGGCGCGCCCCACCCGGCGATTGGCCAGCCGATGCCGGTCTGCTGATCGAGCCAGACCAGGAGAATCTGCACGAAAACACACGTAATGAACGTGGGTAGGGTATAGACGATCAGGAGCGTGCCGGTACTCAGAGTATCGACCCAGGTGTTCGCCCTGGTCGCTGACAGGACGCCCAGTGGAATACCAACCAGGTACTCAATCACCAGCGCCCAGAAGCCCAGTTCAACAGAGATTGGCACTCCCTCTTTGAGAATATCCCAGACGGGGCGGTTCGTCTGCGTGAAGGAGAGGCCCAGGTTGAAGTGTACGAGATTGACGAGAAAGTTCCAATACTGTTGATACCAGGGCTGATCGAGGCCATATGTATGCCTGAGCAGGGCATACACCGTGGGATTAAATTGCTGCCCCAGCAGGGTGCGAATAGGATCACCCGGAGCGATATACCCCAGAATGAAGGTGACAAAGGTGACTGCCAGGACGATCAAGATCAGGCCAACCAACCGTTTTAGAAGCATCTGGACCATGAAAGCTGCCCCCTTTCCCATACGCTATGGAATAGCTCGACAATTTCAAACCGACCACATCTCTCCTCAGCGGCTTCTCTGGCAGGCATGAATGCTGTGTCTCCCTGCCTCTCCCGCGTGGGTGATCTTCCCCGGTACAAGCACGCGCGAGACCACGAATGCCTCTCCTGACCTTCCAGGAGGTCACGAAGGGGTACTCGGAGTTCCCTTCCTCTTGCTACACCGAAATGTAGACATCGCTCCAGGTCTTGGTAGGAAGACCATTGGCCGCGAGATTCTGTACTTTCGGGTTGAGCAAGACATCCAGTCCTGCCTGGAACAGCGGGATCCAGCCCACGTCGTCGACGATTTTTTGTTCAGCATCATTGTATTGTTGTGTGCGCTGTTGAGGGTTGGTATTCGTCGCCGCCGTCGCCAGTTCTTGCTGGACCGCCTGTTGTGCAGATGCTTGCCCATAGTTTCCGTCGTTGAGCGATCCCCCTTTGCCGAAGAACGTATTGAGCCAGAAGAAAGGATCGGCGAGATATGTGTACCCCAGGAACCAGACCTGTAAGGGGCCAGCATGGCCGCTGGTAGCCGGCAGGTCTCGCGAGACGAAGGTAGGCACGTCCTCCACTTTTAATTGCGCCGTCACGCCGAGTACCGTCTGCCATTGTTGCACAATCGCCGTTGCCACATTCTGGAAATCCTGACCGAGGTTCGGGAAGGTAAAGGATATAGCAGGTAACGCACTGACACTGCTATATCCTGCCTCTTGCAAGCCCTGTTGCAGCAGCTGTTGCGCTTTCGTCTTGTCACCTGCGGTACTGCTCACACCAGCCGGTCCTGTCAAGTTGTGGTTATAACCCGGCATCCCCTGCGGTAAGAGGTGATTGGTCGGCGTGTACGCCCCGTGCAAGACATTGCGAGCCAGCACATCCTTATCGATAGCCAGGGCAAAAGCCTGACGAATATGGACGTTGTCGAAAGGCTTGGCCAGGAAGTTGAAGGCCAGGAAATCGATATTGAGAACAGCGGCATGGTGGTAGTCTTTGCGGGATTTGGCGCCGGCGAGGTCGGCCAGTGGAATCTGGGCATAGTCAAGCTGACTGGCCAGATACTCTTTATACACGGTGGCCGGGTCACTTGAGGGCAAGAATTCGAGCTTCTGCAAGCGGGCTTTGGCACCATAGTAGTCAGGATTGGGAACCAGAACCATCCCCTGGCTGTGGCTGTAACTCGCCACTTTGAAAACCCCGGCACCAGCGCTTTCAGGCAGGTGTTCCGTCCAGGATTTGCCGTATTTGGCAATCAGCGCTTTATTGACCACATGCGTATTGAGTCCTGCCAGTTCTTGCAGGAAATAGGGAGCAGGAGCACTTAACACAATCGTAATGCTCTCTTGATTGTTCGCAATCAGACTATCGCCAATCAAGGTTGGGATCTTTCCTGTGAGCATAGGGAGAAAATCTTTGATAGCTGACAGAAATGAGGCGGTCGGCGATGCAGTCGCCGGTGTTAAGGTCCGGTTGATACTGTAGGCGACATCCGTTGCGGTCAGGGGGGTGCCATCGCTAAAGGTCAGGTTGGGATGAAGCGTAAAGGTATAGGACATCCCATCCTGCGACATCTGGTAACCAGACGCCAGGTCGAGTACGACCGAGTTGTCACTGGCGAGCCGCACCAGGCCAGGAAAGATCAAACTGACAGCCGTGTAGTCAGTCGATGCGTCGCTCACAGCAGGATCGAGCGCCGAGAAATCCGGCGCGCCAATGGGGTACCGTAACACCTGTTTGTCAGGAGGCGCAGCGGAAGCGTTGTTCTGGGGAGAAGGGGTTGGGCCTCCGCAGGCAGCCATCACCAGGGCTAGCAGGCATAGGAAGATGGAAAGAAAGATTGGACGAGTACGTGTCTGTTCTCGCATAGGAGTAGCTCCTTAAAATACTGATACATCAGTGTATCAGGTTGCGTAACGAAATACACCAATGAGTTTTATTTTGTTGGCTGTTCTGGCACGCGTGTGAAGACCAGCGCTTTCACCGTCGGCTCCAGCTTGACGGCCAGGCTCTCTATGTCTCCTTTCTCGGCAGTAGTAAACGACACCTTTGCTTTGAATTCAAAGCGTTCGAGATTCAACTCGAAGATGTCGTAGTGGACGTGGGTCAGGGATGAGGGAATATCGTTATAGATAAACTGCAAACGATCTCCGACCTGGCTGATCGTCACAGCGCCATAGCCGGCATGCTCGTAGCGCCCGCAATAGGCGTCCAGCTCGTGCGAGGGTTTGGTTCCGGGAATCGGAGGCTCGGCTTTCTGCTTTTCCGCGAGTTGCTTTTCCGCCTCGGCTTTGAGATTCGCGAATACTTTCTGCAAGCGTCCATGCCAATCCGTCTTTTCCGCACCGAGCAGGCGATCACAGGCAGTGAAGGCGATGCTATAGGGTACAAGGGTACTGCCGCAATTGGTGAAGACGGCCACCGCCGCGTAGTCGTCGGGCAAAAGGACGACCTCGGCCATAAAGCCATCGATCGAGCCGCCATGCTGAACCATACGATGACCGCGATAGGTACCAATGAACCAGCCCTGCCCGTAGCACCAGTTGGAAACCTCCGAATACTTGCCCATTGGAACCTCGTCGCTGGCCGGGACGACCGTGTGGGGGGTGTGGCTCTGCGCCAGGTGTTCGGTGGCCAGCAGTTGCGTCTCTCCATGTTTGCCCTCGTTCAACTGGAATCGCAGCCAATGCTCTATATCTTCCAGGTTGGTGCTGATGCTGCCCGCCGGACCCATAGCTTGGAATTTGCTGTAGAACGGGACTTTCACAATCTCGTCCTTTTTCTCCTGATAGGGCAACGCGTAATCGTCGGTGTTTTGCGAGTTCTCGACAGCGGTATTGCTGGTGGCCATGCCCAGCGGCTTGAAGATGCGCGTGGCGATAAATTCTTCCCAGGTCTGGCCAGTTACGCACTCAATCAAATAGCCTGCCGTTGCATACATCAGATTGTTATACTGGTAGAGCGCGCGAAAATCAGCATTCGGTTCAAGATGCGCTAAACGCTCGACCATCTCTTTGCGCGTCAAGCTCGAACCATACCACATAAATTCGTGACGTGGCAGCCCGCTGCGATGGCACAGGAGATCGCGCACCGTCAGGCGCTCGCTCGCAACCTGATCGTATAGCATGAAGGCTGGCAGGTAGTGTCTGACCGGCGTATCCCACTCCAGTTTTCCCTCTTCCACCAGCATCGCGATTGCCGCCGAGGTAAAAGCCTTGCTTGATGAGCCAATCGGGAACAGTGTGCGCGGGGTCACATCCAGGTCCTCAGCCACGTTGCGCTTGCCGAAGCCTTGGGAGAGAAGCACCTCGTCATCTTTGAGAATGATGACAGCAGCGCCTGGTACCTTGCTATCCTGGAGGATAGAGCGTACATCGTCCTCAAAGCCTGCAAGCTGGTCTCTGCTGATCCCTGTTTCTGTGTGCGAATTCATAGCTCTTCCTTTCTGCTGATTGTTCTTTGCTCCCAATGCAAGTAAAAACGCTGAGTTCTCTTGAAGTGTACCTAAGCAGAACCTGCAAAAACATCTACCGAAGGGTAAATGTGGGGATAACTTTTCCAGAGGGGAAATGGATTGCAAAATGAGAGAGGGCGGGGGTTAGAGAAGGCCGAGCGAGCGAGCGCGGGTAATGGCCTGAACGCGGTTGGTGACGCCGAGTTTCTGATAGATCATGTTGATGTGCGCTTTGACCGTCCCGGTGACCACCACCAGTTCGTCGGCAATCTCGCGGTTTTTCCGTCCCCCAGCGATCAAGCGCAGGACCTCGCGTTCGCGCAAGCTCAATGGATCAAAGAGCGGTGGGGACTCAGCGAGTGGGGTTGGCAGGAAGAAGGTACCGGGCTGAGCAAAGGCTTTGAGGAGCGTGGAGAGATAGGCCAGGCTGATTGTTTGTCTGCTGCCTTTCTGTGCGCGCTGCTGCTCAAGCAGATGGCGCAAGAGCCGGGCCATCGGGTCGCCCTCACTCACAAACAGGCGGATATATCTGCCCGGCTCTGCCAGGGTAATCGCACGCTGAAGAGTACGCAGCGCGTTTACGCGATCATGTTGGAGCTGGAACGCCAGCGCTTGCAAAATCAGAACCTCTACCAGCACCCTCACTCTGCCCGCTTGATTGGCTGCGACGTACCAGTGTTCCAGGAGTTCGAGCGTTCGCGCACCGGCGTCCGGCTCAATGCCAGCCTGACCCGCCGCGATCAGTATGCGCGCGTGGGTCAGATCGAGAAGTTCGCTGTGTTTGTAGCTGGGATCAGCGGCGCGCTGGTCCTGTTCGTGCATCCAGAAGAGCGCGTCTTCCAGGTGGCCCTCCCTTAGGGCGAAACGGGTGCGGATAGGCGTGATTATTTCAGTCAGCTCGATATAGCTGGCGCGCTGGCTGAGCAACTCCAGTTGCTGCAACCAGGACTGTGTGGTCGCGCTATCTCCCTGCGCGTGCGCGACCAGGGCGAGCAGCAGTGCGCTATCGAGCAGGATCGTAGTTGCCTGCGTGCGCTGCCCCATCGTCCAAGCTTGCAGCAAATGATGCTTAGCCTCAGCGAGATTATTCCATTCCCACAGAAGATAGCCCAATCCGAAGTGGGCGAAACCTGCCACAAAGAGCGAGGCAACGCCCGGCCTGATCTCCTGCGCGAGGACGTGGCGATAGAGCTTCGCAGCCTGGAAAGGATAGGCCTGGGCTGCGTACAGTTCGGCCTGCGCCAGCGTGACGTAGGGCAGCAGGAGGACGTGTCCTATCGCCTGGATGTTACTATTTGCCTCGGAGAGCGCTCGTGCTGCCGCCCTCACATCGATGCTACGTGTGTACGCCAGACCCAGAAGCATCAGAATCAGGCCGCGTAGATAATGGCTACCGGCGGGAAGCTGTTGTAGGGCCTGCTGACAGGAGGCAATGGCTGAGGAGAAGTCAGCGAACGAAATGGTGTAGAGCGAGCGGAGGGCGATAATCTCACTCTGGAGTGCGACAACTGTTGGTGGGGGCAGCGTCTCCCCAAGCCGGTGAATCGCTTGTTCCGTCGCCTCGACCCATAGGATGTACGTACTGGGCTGCGAGGTGATAAACTCTTGCCAGACCCGGCTGATGCAGAGGCGCGGACTGGCGCGCACAACCTCCTCGGGCAACGCATCGAGCCAGCTTTGCAGGATGGTGAGTTTCCCCTCGCTAATCAGGGTCGGGGCAACTCCCTCGATCAGGATAGCCGCGCGCGCGTAGTCCTGGGCTGCCAGGGCGTGTTCGATAGCTTCTGCGGGCAAAGCGTGAGCCTCGAACCACTGACTGGCTCGCAAGTGCAGCGCGGCAACCAGCTCCGGCTGAGTGCGTAACAGGTGATGGCGTAACGCGCTGGCAAAGAGCCGATGGTAGCGATACCACCCCTCCTGTTCAGCCAGCGGGCAGAGAAACAGATTCGCGCGTGCCAGATCTTCTAGCATTTGCGCGGTATTCCCCCGACCCGTCATAGCCGTACAGAGCGAGCTATTGCAGCGCTCAAGCAGGGCGATATGGAGCAGGAAATTTTGCGTATCTGGCGGCAAACCCGCCAGCACCTCCTCAAGAAAATAGGTCTGGATGTGCCGGTTGTTTCCAGAGCAGGCGGCGCGAAAAAGGGCAAAATCCGTCTGACCCTGCATAGCACTTCTCGCCAGGTAGAGACCTGCGATCCAACCTTCGACGCGCTCTTCCAACTCACCTAGCTCTTCCGGTTCGGGTTTCAGATGCAGGACGCAGGTAAGCAGTTCTTCCAGTTCCTCACGAGTCAGGCGGAGCGCGCTCGTTCCCAGTTCCGTAAGCTGTCCACAGGCGCGTAGGCGGACAAGTAGACCAGGCGGTTCGCTGCGACCGGCGATAATCATATGGACATGCGCGGGTAGGTGGTCAAGAAGCATCTTGAGCGCACTATGAATGTACTGACTCTCGATCAGGTGATAGTTATCGAGGATGATGGTGATATGCGAGGGCAGCGCGGCCAGTTCGTTGAGCAAAAGGACCATCCCTTCGCTCAGGGCTGTCTGTCCCTCGACCTGGATGCTAGCCAGTATGTCCCTGCCGAGATCTGGATGGACGCGCCGAAGTGCTCCGATCAAATAAGCCAGGAAACGCTGCGGGCCGTTCTGCTCGCTATCCAGGGAGAGCCACGCCACCCGTCGCTTGCGCGCAGCGAGCCATTGCGTTAAAAGCGTAGTTTTGCCGGAGCCAGCCGGAGCCGAGAGCAGCGTGAGTTTGCGCTCAAGGCCGGCGTCCAACAGAGCCAGCAGGCGCTCACGTGGAATGAGAGCGGCCTGTGGAGGCGGTGGATACAGCCTGGAAGCGAGGAGTGGTCCCTGGGGTGCCGTTAGGTGCAATGTGGGAGATGTGTCGTCCACAACGTGCATTGGTTGTAACATACGTTCTTGTCCAGCTTGCTGCGGGAGTCGGTCAATGGAATGGGTCTTGTTGGTCAGGATGTCAGGAGTATAGGCCAATTCCTCCAGATGAGCGATCGTCAGATCCGGGGTGCGCCCGGCGTAGTGCTTGATTCTGCGTTTGTCCTGGCGGTGATACGCATACCAATAGCCATCGTTGCCCCGTGCGCGCGCCTCTTTAAGCAGGGTGAGATAGCCATGCCTGCCCTGGAAAGAGAATGAACTGCGGTTTGCAAGCCAGGCCAACCACGTTTCATCGTCTCCCGACAGGAAAGAAATTTGTTGTTGACCCTGTTCATAGGCAGTATAGATAGTGTGTTCCGACGACCAGATCAGGGCGTATGTGGCAGGTTTCGGCATGGTCTTTTTCCTCAGAGGCGCTGTGTCCCCCAACAAATGACCAACGTTTATTGGCTCCCAACACTACATTCTGATGTCCCCAACACTAGTATACATGGAAAATTGGGCGTGAGCAAGCGTACAAACCATACCAATATATCAGCGCGCTTGCCTTGCTTTGCCTTCCGTAAGATATTGTGCTGATTTTCCATCCATTGCTTGAAGCAAGCGTGACATATGCGGGTTTCTGGAGTGTAGCCATAGAATTGCACCCCACGAGTCCAGATGGTGCGATTTCATAGATATCTAGGCAATGCTCGTGAGGCATATAGTGGCAATGTCTTTAGTCCAGAAGCCAGTTGAGAGGGAGCAAGCGCCGAGGCAACAGCAACGAACCTGCAGGAGAGTGTGGCAGTGATTCTGATTTGCGTGGCATATCGTGGCAGTGAGTCGTTGTGTTGCATGTTCTTCATCAACCATCATGCTGCTTCTCGTTTTCTTGCCACGATATGCCTCACATTGCCATCATATACTTCGGGTGCGCCCTAGATTTTTGCAAAGGGATATGCAGGCGAAAAGAAAGATGAGAGGATGAGTCCAGACAGAAGGAGAGGAGAGCCGTGAAAAAGATGTCATACGGGCTATGTCGATGCAGAGTTACTACATAGCAGAAAGCCGGGACTATGGCATCGATGCGGTATATGCGTACCGCGCTGGAGTGGAAGGCACCATTTCTCAAGGAGTTCGCGTGATGGGTCTGCGCCGTTTCCGTTCTATTGGCCAGAAAAAAACGCATCTTCAGCATCTGGCCACGGCGGCGGCTATGAATATCGTTCGTCTCATGCGCTGGCTCGATGGGGAACCTCATGCTCAAACAAGGCGCTCGGCTTTGGTTCAATTGCTTCGTCCGGCTGCTTAAAGTACGTCCATGGGTTCGCCAGCAGTATCAAACCTGTGTCAGAGCCAATTTATGGGTCAAAAGTGGCGAACTTATGGTAATGCTGACAAAAGTCAAAATTTTTAACAATTCGCCCATTTAATTTCAAAATTTACACCGAGTGGCTGCACATCCGCATTGAGACACACGAGGAGCTTGTCAATGCCATCATCGCCAGGGACACCCGTCGCGTAAAGATCGCGGTCGACAAGCACGCCGGACTACTCGACGTGGAGTAACCCAACGTGCTTCTTGTCTGGGTCTGTTAGATCGGGACTTTCTTACCGCAGTGTGGCTTGACCCCATTCACGCCTATTTGGTAGGGTGGACGCCATGAGCGAAATGGCCTGCACCACACCCGGCAGCCCAAACGGCTCCGATGCGACCGA
>JBDTHH010000649.1:0-5044 GCA_039937055.1 Ktedonobacteraceae bacterium
GTGCGCAGGCTGGCGATATCCACGCGAATAAAGACGAAGAGTCCCAGTTCCTGCCCGATCCTGCAGAGCACACGGCGACTGACAGCCTCTGACTTGAGCGCGGTCATCTCGCCCTCTGACGCATCAGGAAACGTGCGGTAGATGTGCTCTACAACGTGTGCGCTGATGATGGCATCGCCCAGAAACTCCAGTGTATCATACGAGTCATGTATCGCCGTTTCCGGGCAACAGGAGTGATGCGTCACGGCTCGCTCTAATAGTGAGCGATCATGAAACCTGACTCCCAGCCGTGTTTCTAAATCCGCCAGATCGCTAGCATCCTTCATAGGATATAATTATAGCCCAGAGAAGCAAAAAGCGTCGAGACCTCCCCTCTTTGCTGGCAGAGATGAGACCTCTGGCATTTCGTGTAGGGGCGCCGCTGGCCTGCGCCCTGGGAGCCTACGCTTCCACGGGCGAGGCAAGCCATCGCCCCTACGCGGAAGGCCGGGTAGACCTTGACACTCTGCCAGAGATGCCACACAATAGAATACAATGCTCTGGAATTTATACAACATTGCCCGCGTATCAATGCGTATACATAGACAGCAAGCCTGCACTCAGCTAGAGATCGGACACATCTTATGAAAATTCGCGCATATCTTGCCGCTACATGGCGCCTGGTGCCAATTGCGCTGCTCCTGGCCATAAGCATTGTATTTCTTTTTCCAGGGGTCAGCGAGGCGCACGCTATTTTGTTGCGGTCCGACCCGGCGAAGGATGCCGTGCTTCAGGCGTCGCCCGCGCGGGTACAGATGTGGTTCAGCGAAGATCTCAATCCCACCTTCAGCACGGCCGCCGTTGTGAATGGTAATAATCAGCGCGTGGACAGGCACGATGCCCGCGTTAGCTCAGGCGATCCGCGCGAGATGGATGTATCGCTCGCGCCGAATCTACCTCCGGCGGTCTACATTGTGATCTGGCGCAGCGATTCCAACGATGATGGTCACGTTCTAAGCGGCTCGTTTCTCTTCAAGGTCGCAAATCCCGATGGCACCGTCCCCAACCTGCCCACAGGCGCGACGCCGGGACAGAACGTGCTGGGCTCCGACACCCTTAGCGGGTTGTATACAGGGCAAATTGATGCTCCCGGACTGTTCAACCTGATCATGATTACACTGGTCGAGCTGGCAGCCATCTTCTGGGTGGGCGCGCAGTTGTGGCTCTTTTTTGTGCTCCAGGCGGTAGCCGATGTAGATGAGAGGCCGGATCAGCACTCCATACCGGCGCGGGTTCAGCGGCGCTTCGATCGACGCTTCTCGCTGCCCGCGTTGCTGGTCCTCTTGCTGGCAAATGTGGGGGTACTGGTGGGGCAGGCCATAAACATCACGGGCGGGCAATGGGCTGGTGCGCTCTCCCCGGCGTTGCTTGCGCAACTGGCGAGTAACGGGCGCTTCGGTACATTCTGGCTGATGCGCGAGACGGTGATCATCCTGGCTCTGGCGATAGCGCTCTTTATGCTGTTCGCCAAAAACCGTGCTCCGCGCGCCAACAAAATCCTGCCCTGGATCAACCTCGCGCTTGGCCTGGCGCTCTTTATCGCGATTAGCATGTCGAGCCACGCGTCGGCGGTGAGCGCGAACATGCTTGTCTACGCCGTACTGATCGACTGGCTGCACCTGCTGGGCGCGGCCTTCTGGGTCGGCGGCATGCTGTATATCGCGCTGATCTACCTGCCTGTGCTGCATACTGAACCGGTTGGGGAGCGCGCCCATTCGTTGATCAGCCTCCTGCCGTACTTCACGCCGTGGGCCATTGTCGGCGTCACCATCCTGACCATAACCGGGCCGTTTAGCGCCGCCATCCACCTGACTTCGGTCAATCAGCTCATCACGACGGCGTATGGACGTGTGCTTGTGATCAAGGTGCTGCTGGTGGGGGCATTGATGCTGACCAGCGCCGTACATGTCGGCCTGCTGCGACCGCGCGTGAAGAAAGAATATAAGAAGTATGCCTACGCGCTTGAACGCGTGCAATCCTACCAGGCGAGCCAGGAAGCAGCGTACGCGCCCAAGCTGATTACCCAGCAGGTAAAGCTACGTGAGAAGCGCCTGACAAAGCGTACATTGCAGCTAAGCTCGGTCCTGCGCTGGGAACCGGCCCTGGGAGTCGCGGTCCTGGTCTGCGTTGGCTTAATGAACATCTTCGCGGGCACTCTGTCGCCCATTGCGGCGCCCCAGCCGGGTCAGCAGACAACTGCTCACACAAAACCTTTCAACCAGACGGTGACGACGACCGATGGCAAATTCAAGCTTATGCTCAATGTCACCCCCAATCGTTTCGGACCCAATGTGTTTACGGTGACTGTGAGCGATCCTCACACAGGAAAACCCACGACGAACGCAGGCGTCACGATCTATACCACGATGTTGGATATGGATATGGGCACCGATACACTCAACCTGCAACTCGATGGGCATGGGCATTTTAGCGGCAGCGGGGACCTGAGTATGAGCGGCACCTGGAGAATAAGTATTCAGGTGCGTACACCCGATAACACTCTGCACCGGGCCAATGTGGAGCTATTCACACCGTTCTAAGATAGTTGACCGAGGGTTGCAAGCCTCCAGCGAAAATCGTATACAAAGGAAGTTATTGATAGCTATGGACACATATACTATCCGGGGATGGCGTTATCCGGCATTCGCAGCGCTGGCGATCTTCATGACCGCATTGCTGATCGCATGTGGCGGGCCCGATACCTCTAATCCACCCGTGGCGACACCGGCAGTTGTGCGCGTCAACGGTTTTGGCACGGCGGCCAACCATGTTCACGCGTTGCTCGCGCTCCCCCAGCATGTGCTGATCCTGGCCATGCACTATGGCCTCTTCCGCTCCGAGGACGCGGGCTCTACGTGGCAGGAGGTAGCGGGCGGTTCTCACCAGTTGATGGATGGCCTGATGAGCTACGCGCTCGCGGCCAGCCCGTTGGATGGGCAGCGCCTCTACGTCCTCACCCAGCCATCTGTGAGTCATTATCCGGGCACGCCGGGGCTGTATACCAGCGCAGACCAGGGGCGCACCTGGAAGCTCTCCAGTGCCACCGCGCAGCTCACTTCAGGCAACATCTTTACAGAGGCGGCGGGGAACGATACGCCCGACGAGGTCTATATCTACCTGCCGGCGTTGGGGGCGCTTGGCCTGCGAGTCAGCATGGACGCCGGGGTACACTTCTCCATGGCCGGGACGTTGCCATTCGGGCGCATTGACGGCATGCTCCCCATCCCGGGGGCGCCTGGTCACTTGCTGGCCTATGGGAGCGATGGCATGGCGAGCAGCAGCAACGGCGGCACCCACTGGCAGGTGATCCAGGGGCTGAACGGGGGCATCTACAGCACTGCCACCGCCGGGCCGCACAGCCCTATCTACGCCAGCGGCGATGCGGGGGTTTTTGTATCGTCCGACGGAGGCAAGACCTTCAAGCCCGTCAACGCGGGTTCTTCCTTCGCCTCACTCTGCGTGTCGCCTGTGCAGCCGCGCATTGTCTATGGGAAGACCGGTCTGCTGGTCTATCGCAGCACCGATGGCGGGCATACCTGGAAAGCTTTGCCGCAGATCAAGGGCAACCTGGCATCGCTGGCGGCGGACCCGGCCAACGCCACGGAGGTCTATCTCTCGCTCTCCTACCCATCGGCAATGTACCGTCTCCAGGGCGATAGCCCGAACTGGCAGTCGCTGACGCCGGCGCCATAAGGATGAAGGTAGGAACGAACATGTTATCTGTATCAAGAAGTGTCTCTCGCCTGGGCATCGTACTGGCGCTGCTATTCACCTTGCTCATCCTGCTGCTGCCGGTGCGAGCGGCCCATGCTGACGGTGGCGCGCCAAACCTGGCCTATGTCGCGGGCGCCTCGCCGGGTGTGAGCGTCATTGATATCCAGCAGCAGCAGGTCACGAGCAAGTTTTCTGTGGCGGGCGATGCGCATATGCTCTATCTCAGCCTGGATGGGCGCTTCCTGTATGTCACCCAGCCAGCCCTGGGGCGCGTTGTCATGCTGGCCGCAAAGACTGGACAGACCATCTGTACAGCCAGTGTGCCGGGCCAGCCTAGCCTGCTGGCATTTGACGCCGGCGACAATCTGCTCTATGCCGCCGGCAATGGCGCGGCCAGCATCAGCGGGATCAACGCGACTACCTGCGCCATAGAGAAGACCATCGCCACGGCCGGACCAGTATACGGGCTGGCGGTAGCCATAGTAGGCACTGGCGTCAACGGGGGTACGGGCAATCAGCTCTGGGTCGCGGCCGGCAACACGCTGGCGGTCTTCGACTCAACGGGCCAGCGCATTGCCAGCATAGCCCTTCCTGGAGCGCAATACATCACTATTCCTTCGGGTTCCACGGTCTACGTCAACACACGGCAGGGGAGCCTTGTCGCCGTCGATCTTGGCACGCACCAGGTCGTCTCCACCTTGCTCAGGGGAGGGTCATTTGGTCCGATGGATTACGATGCTATCACCGGGGAGATCTACGTGCCCGATGCGCAGAACAACCAGGTCGATGTGCTGGCACCCATCATTCCAGGCGTCAACACTCCGCGCGAGCCGTCGCGTATCATCCACCTGGGTGTCTCCCCACAGTCGGTGGCCATCACCAACGATGGGCAGCTCGGCTTTGTGGCCCTCAAAGGGGGCAGCGTCGCCATGCTCGACATACCCGGCAAGCAGATCATCAATACGATCAATGTAGGAGGCGACCCACACTTCATCATCGTCGGCCTCTACCCGCCCCTGGTCGGCACCACCCCGCAGCAGGCCTCGATCTGGACCACCGTCATCAATATCGCCGCCTACGCGTTGGTGATCGCCTTCTTGCTGGTGCCTATGGTAATCCTGTGGCGGGTGAACAAGAAGAAGCAGGTGAATACCTCTACACCCGCGTAGGGGCGTGCAGGCCAGCGCATTGACACCAATAAATCCGTTGGCACAGCGCCGCCACCTACGTAGGGACCCGATTTATCGCGTCCGGCGCAATTTATTGCGCGAATCCTGTAGAATCAGATAAA
>JBDTHH010000650.1:0-4366 GCA_039937055.1 Ktedonobacteraceae bacterium
AGCGGTCGCAACGCGATTTCCTGGCGCAGTTGCCAGAGCACATCACGCTCCATGTTGAGGGTCTGGGAGATGTCCTGTTCTGTCATGCCACACCGCGCAACGACGAGGAGATCTTTACGCCGATCACCCCGCAGCAGCAGCTTGACACGATCTTCGCGGGTGTTGAGCAGCTGATCGTTGTCTGCGGCCATACACATATGCAGTTTGAGCGGCAAGTAGGAAGCATACGCATTATCAACGCGGGCAGTGTGGGGATGCCTTACGCTGAGCACACGGGCGCGTACTGGCTGCTGCTGGGGTCGGGGCGTGAGTTCCGCCGGACAGCATACGACGTGGAGAGAGCCGCGCAGCAGGTGCGGGAAAGCGGCTACCCGCAGGCTCAGGACTTCGCCGAGGAGAATGTACTCACAGTGCCGACAGCGGCACAGGCCATAGCCGTCTTTGAACCTATGGCGGCGAAAAACTAACAAAGAATGCTCTCTGATGATTCCCCTTCTCGCGTAGGGACCCGGCTTGCCGCGTCCGTGTCAGGCATCCCTTGGGGTGCCTGTGGGGCCTCCTGCCTGACCGCGCAAGCGAGGCCGGCACACGGACACGGCAAGCCGGGTCCCTACGCGAGAAGGGCGGTTCCTCATAGGCGTAGACGTACGCTCGGCATGTACGCCTATGAGGGATCGCCCTTCATCCTACGAATGAATATTGCAGAGCGCTAGAGGCTTGCTCCGAAGAGCAGGCAGAGCAACTGCGTCGTGAATACAAGCAGTTGCTCGTGCGAGGCCGCGTGAGGCGTACCTGCTGTCACCAGCGCCTGCGCTGCCTGGGGATCGAAGATGCCGGTTGCGCGGAGCGCCTCCGGTGAGAGCGCTTGTTGCAAGATCTCGGACCCCTCGACCTGGCAGAGAGACGCCGTGGGGGCCTCAAGCGATAGTAGGGAGTGTTCCTCTTCCATCCCAGAGGTGTGCAGCCGGGCCAGTTGAGAGAGGATGGTCGCACGCGGCGTGCCATCTTGTAAGATGGCAGGCAGGCGCGTCAGGATATCCATAACCTCAGGGGTCAGATATGGAGAGCGCAGGGCCACCTGCTCCACTGTAGCAAGCTGCTGAGCGGTACTTACCACGAGGTCGGGGAGGCGCAGGTGTAGATCGAGATAGCGCCAGCGCAGACGCTGATCGCTGAATTGCGCCGCCCGGCGAGCCAGCTTACGCGCGTGCAATGACTCTTCCCAGCGTGTACCCTGCTGTATCGCCCGCGCGGCAGCAGGCGACCAGAGCCGCGTGGTTGTGTTGTCAACTTCCGGCGCTATAGACTGGCTGTACCAGCGTAAAACATCCTGTGCCTCCATCCTCGTCGTGGAGGGCGACTGCGCCGGCGTAGTGGAGAGCAGAGTATGCGCCCCCAGCCCACTAAGCGCTACGCGCGCCCCTGTCTGCGCCGAGGCTGTATGTAGCAGTTGGTGCCAGCCAAGAGGGAAGCTATGGGTGCAGGGTGCCTCCAGAGCAGTGATTACCGCAGCCCAGAACTCCGGTTGGTCAACGCCGGTGATTGCCAGAAAAGGTAAGCCGTGAGCCGAGGCAACGCGCTCTGCCGCCTGCCATTCCTGCTCATCTTTCTTATAGCCTAAAGTTGCCACTGTGAAGTGGGCCTCGGTTTGCTCAGCCGCCAGCGCGATGGTAAGCGTGGAGGCCGGGTCACCACTTGCGAGGGCCATAAGCTGGTCGTGCGGGGGTAGCAGCCGCTTGCTTGTCTCGGTGAGACGCGCATCGAGCTGTTCCAGGGTGTTGGAGGGGGCGAGTGGTTCTTCAAGGTGATAATCGGTTGCATGGTTCAAGACAGTTTTCGCACGCTGCCAGCGTAGAAGGGAGCCGGCCGGTACGACGGAAACATCCTGGAATGCTGTCCACGGCGCGGGAATGAAGCCGTAGCGCAGCAAGGCATCGAGCGCGGGCAGGCGCAGGCGTCGTGGCACGCCGACCGCGAAAAGGGCCTTGATCTCGCTGGCGAAGAGCAGGTTGCCCTTAGCGGGCCAATCTTCAACATAGTACAGGATGTGAGCGCCAGAAAGCGGGCGGCGGTAGACCATCGTACGGCGGTCAGGCACCCAATCGAGCACTGGTGGCTCGCTATTTTCGCGCATAGCATAGGCCTGGTCCGCGAAGGCAATCAGCCCCGCGCCCGGCTGTATCGCCAGCGCCTGGCGACCCCCACGCTGACCCAGGACCGTGCCCATCGTTGTCAGCGTCTGCTCGATTGTTTCGCGTGGAACCTGCTCTCCCGTCAGCCATCCTGCAAGTGTCGGCATGTGTTATTCCTATAGCCGTAAAATTGTTAGCAGGCAAGGTGAATTGCCATTGTAGATACCATGCTACCATGTTAGCTGGCGTATTACCAGAGATTTTTGCTTATACTCTGCTATATAAAAAGCCTCATACAAGGCTTATCGCTGCCTTATCTCCGCCTTATATAATCGACTCATTTACATATATGCTAAAAGGGATGCCTGACCGCTTATGTGCTTTCTACTCAACGCTCTACTTTGTGTGCGCGTGAGCGGGATGCTGGCAGCAATTGCAGAAAAGGGAAGATGAGAAAGGAAAACTGCATGTCAAACGTTCGATCCGCCGTCCTGGCTCTCTGTAACAGGGCCCGTATGGATAGGCGGAAAGCTATCGTTCTGGCAATGACCCTCTTGCTGGTGTGTGCAACGATGCTCAGCATCATACCCGCCTCCGGGGTAGCCCGCGCAGCCGCCAGGAGCTCTCGTGTAGCATTGTTCCAGACCTCCTTTACGCTGGATGGGGTTACGCTCTCTCTGAGCAGCACCTCTATTCCCGGAAAGTTTGTCGTCTCACCCGGCGATGACATGATCCAGATGGCCTCATCTGTGGCATCGCATCCCTACCGGGAGATGGATATCGAGGCGATTCCGTTCAATGTGGCCCCTCCGCTGGAGGCCCTACCGATTGCACACAGCGGCGAAGCGGGACTCTACCGCTTCCTGCTGCATCAGTATCGTGCTAGCCATGGCGGCCACCTGATCGCCAATGCGCCGGCGATCGCGCTCTTCGGCACACAGGTACGGGGCGAAGCGAACCTGCTGAACCTGCAACTGGACGGTCGCCAGCCGCAGGACGCCGTCGTCAGCGAGTATGTGACCGAGGCGGGCGGCCGTCTCTGGCTCATGCGCATGGTTAGAGGGCTGGCTTCACAGGACCTGGGACATGAAACCGCCTCCAGCGCCTCTATGGGCTTCCTGAGCTCCCTCACTACCGTCAGTGTCAGCAGCACGACGCTCAATAAGCCTTCAACGCTGATTGCCTCCCTCTCTCAGCCCCAAACCCATCCCGAGATCGCGGCCCGTGGCCCCAATCCCCGGCTGGCTCCCAGTGTACCCTTCCCCGGTTGGTGGAACGGCGTCTGCAATTACAACAATTTCTTGCGTGACACCGGCTGGCAGAGCTGGCAGATGAATGGCGGCCTTGATGGCGTCTACCCCTGTGGTCCACGCCCTGCGGCTGGAGGCCCCAATCACGGGGTTCAGTTCTATTCTGGTTCCTGGGGCGCCTTAGAGTTCCAGTGCGTTGAACTTTCCTTGCGCTGGATGTACCTGGCCTGGGGTGTCAGTCCCTATCCCGGTAATGGCAATGATATGGTGCGCAACTTTGCCGTGTACAACAACACCTCGGCGATCAAAGAGGTCTACAACTCTCCTGGCTGCTGCCTGTTCCCTGAACCTGGCGATGTCGTCAGCTATTGCTCGGCCTGTTCCGCTGGTCACACCTCCGTTGTCTTGTCGTCAAACGTAGATGGCAACGGCAATGGCTCGGTGACGGTCATGGAGGAGAACGGTACTCACAGCGGACTGGAGACGCTGGGGGTCTCGAACTACTACTTGCAAGCTAGCTCGCCAGGGCCAGTCTATGGCTGGCTGCACTATTTCGGTTGAGTGCGCCTGGCCAACTCGTTTCCCTGTATAGGTTGTTTTATCAAGGTCAATCGCGAGCGACACGGCACACCGTGTCGCTCCAAAAAAGAGGAGATCGTCCATGTTGCTCCAACGTGATTCTGAAAAGATTCGGCGGGATGCTATTGCTACCGGTATAAAGAAGGCGAAGAACCAGTGCCTCTCGTGCGCGGACGGCTATTTTGAGCTGGCACGCGAGCATGGGGCGACCGAAGAAGAGATCAAGCTAGCCCTGGAAGAGGCGGCGCAGCGGCGTGGCCAGAACTTGAGCCGGAGAGACCTCATCAAAGTATTGGCCGCGAGTGGCATCACACTTGCGACCGCCGGACTCCTCACAGGCACGGCCCACGCCGATCAGTTCGGCGACTGGTATGGCACTGACAGCAACACACGCAGCCTGACGAG
>JBDTHH010000651.1:0-5911 GCA_039937055.1 Ktedonobacteraceae bacterium
GAGGCAAGCCATAGCCCCTACGCGAATCGGGGGAGCCATGCCGAAGCATATAGCAAATCTCATCAAACTGTGCTAAAATCGCCTCGTATTTATGTGCGACACACATCGGCGATCAAGGAGAGGTGACTTGGCAACGCATGATAGACGTTATGTGATTATAGGTAACGGCATTGCGGGAACGACAGCGGCTGATATCTTACGTAAGAACGACCCCAACTGTAGTATTCATTTACTCACGAACGAAGCGTACCCGCTCTATAACCGGGTCTCGCTGCCGCGTTTTCTACAAGGAGTGCTTAGCGAGCAGAAGGTGATGATTCGTGACTTCGCCTGGCATGAGCAGAAGAATATCCACCTGGTAACCGAAACGCTGGTTACAGAGATACATACCGGAGAGCGAGTGGTCGTCACGGATACGGGCCTGCACCTGCCCTATGATGCGTTGCTGGTGGCCACCGGCGGCTGGGCCAACCCCCTGCGGGTGCCTGGCGCGCAGGGAACCAGGCATATCTACAACTTTGTGACGCTGGACGACACCAAAACGATTATCGCGCGTATGCTCGAATCGCGAACAGCGGTGGCCTATGGTGGCAGCTTTATTTCCTACGAGTTATGCGACGGCTTCGCTGTGCGCAAACTGGATACGACCTGGATCATGCGTGGCCCCTACTGGCTGCGCAGCGCGCTGGACCCTGATGGCGGCGAGGTGGTGGATAACATCGCCAGGAAGTTCGGCGTGCAGGTGATCCATGGCGATGAGATCGAGGAGGTTGTGCCACAAAACGGCGTTCCCAGCTATGTGAAGACGAAGAAGGGGCGGCAGATTCAGGCCGATATGATCGGCATAGGCCTGGGGATCACCCTGAACACCAACGTACTTGCCGGTACTCCGGTCGAGGTGCGCAATGGGGTCGTCGTCAACGAGTACCTGGAGACGAATGTGCCGGGCGTCTATGCTGCCGGCGACGTAGCCGAGTTCTTCGATGTCGCCATTGGCCAGCACCATAGTATGGGTACCTGGGATAACGCGCTGGCGCATGGCAAGCTCGTGGCCACCAATATGGCCAGCGGCCACGAAGCGTATGTGGATGTGCCAACCTATACAAGCCCACTGTTCGATGTGAATATTGCCGTTGTGGGCACGGCAGAGTCCAATAATCCTGAACTGGAGAACATTGCGCTGCGTGGGCCTGGTGAGAAGGGCAACGAGAACTATCGCAAGCTGTTTTTCCGTGAGAACAAGCTCGTCGGGGTGCTCATGATCGGCAGTCCCAAAGGGCGCAAGAAGTTAGTGGAGATCGTCAAGAGCCAGCAGGTCTTCCAGACGCCTGCTGAGCGTGAGGCGATCTTAACGCTGAAATAGCGCTCTCGTGATGAGGGAGTGAGGGGGTAGCGTGGGACCTTTCATGAGAAAGTGGCCCTACAAAACCTTCTATTTGGGCTATAGTGCTTGACGAAAGGCCTGCTGTGCGATACCGTAAAGCCTAACTCATCAGACAGGTGAAAATGACCGGAAGCAGGAGAGATTTCGTGGCAATACTCTGTACGCATTGTGGGAAAGCATTACCGAGAGACGATGCTCAGTTCTGTAATCAATGTGGGGCGCTTGTACCCCTGGTGGCGAAAGATTCTTCTGCTCCTCCTGCTGAACAACAGAGTGCCAGCAGGCCTCCTTTGCGCGAGCAAATTGGGTTGCCAGCATCTCCTCCCTATGCGCCACCGCGTCGTCCACGGCGCGAGGAGCCACCCCAGTGGATCGATCAGCTCGATCAGGGGACGCGCATGAGGAGACCCATGCGCGAGGTTAGCCAGGAGTCACAAGCGCAGGATAGAGAGCAGAGACCGGGGCCTGCTGAGAAATCTGTGCAAGAGAGCAGGGAGAAGAACGTAATGCCTCCGGTCGAGGATGTCTGGTCTGGCGGCTCGCGTTCTCCCCAGGAAGCCGGGTCGAAGCAGCCCGCGAATCCTCTTGAAGCGGCGCGAGCTGATCGCCAGCTTTTTTCTCAAGAGAGCAACGCGCCAACCGCGCGTGTTGAGGAGGCGGCCCCTCAAGAGCAGGCGGATGCTCCAAGCAGGAACCCTGCTCAGCGTCCAGGTTCAACGATGCGCGAACTGAGGGTGAAGGTATGGGAAGAGACGGAGACTGTCATGATGCCCAGCGAGGAGAAGAAGCCGCCCATGCCGTCTTTACCTCTCCCTGAGGAGAGCGTCAAAGCTACGCCGGCCCTTCAACCGCCTAAGGAGAGTCTCAAAGGAGAGCAGGATGCCCCCTCTCAGAATATAGCCTCTCAAGAAGAGCAGGATGCCCCCTCTCAGAATATAGCCTCTCAAGAAGAGAAGGGCGTGGCCGCTCAAGATGATGGCATTGAGGATCTGCCGACCAGGCCTTTGAGCGCGAGTTCCTTCACTGCCAGTGCCGCTGACCCGGCTCTGCCGGTTCAGCGCGCATCGACGCCTCGTCCTGCTCGTAATCAGCCCTCTTCTCGGATAGAGGAAGTCGAGCGGCTTGATACAGCGCGGTTGGAGACGCAACAGCAGAGTAGGCCGGCGCCACAACCAGTCGTGGAGCACGCGCCACCGCAGAGATGGTCGTCACCGCCCGAGGGAGGCGCGCGTAGCCAGGCCAGTTTCCAGGGGGCGCCAACGCCGATCCCGGCGGCTCTGCGCTCGCCTTCTACACCGCCGCCGGCCTACGCGGTTCAACCTATGCACGGGCGTCCGGATGCGCCGGTAGCCCCACCATCTCAGGCGTGGCAGCAGTCTCCTGCCCCATATGCTGAGCCTTCTGCCCCTGTAAGGCGCTCCAGGAGCCGCAATCCGCTTGTGATCGCCCTGGCCCTGCTCTGCCTGCTGGCGTTGGCTGGCGTTGGGACCTGGCTCTTTCTTGGTCAGTCCGGTGGCTCTCAGAAGAGCGTCCAGGCGAAGCAGGCATTTAGTGATGCGGGCCTGGGAATCGCGCTTTCCTATCCTGGGGGCTGGAATATGCACGTAGATCATCAGCAAGGCAACGCGTCTTTTTATGATAGTAGCCATACGGCGCAGGTGACGATTGTCACTGCCCCGGCGGCTGGCCAGGACCCAGGCCAGTATATGCAGAAAGAGGCGACAGACCTGGGCATGACGGGGCTAAAGCCGGGCGCAGCGATTTCTTTCGCGGGAGCTTCATGGCAGCAAATGCAGGGAACTGTGCAGCAGAAAGGCGCGACCTACAGCGAGACCCTGCTGGTTACTGTGCATAGCAATCACCTGTTCACCATCATGCAACTGGCTCCCCAGTCGGTGTATGCCGATTATGACCAGGTGGCCTTTTCCGGTATACGCGCAACGTTCCAATTTCTCTAGTCCACGATCCTTGCCCGCAGGTGATACCTCGCACACTGTGCGCATTGACTGCACGGCGTAAACAGGCTTATAATTCATGGGAGGACTGGGACGATGCCTGGAACTATAATCGGTGATGAGAAAGGAAGGCACAGCAGAGGCAGCGGGATTGATTACCTGGCTGACTGTATGTGCAGATGAGTTGTATGGACGATATCCGCTTTGACCGTCATTTCCGTACCCCTTATTCAGAGGGCTATTACATTATGCAGGGAACGAGCTTGCAGAATAGTAGCCGCCTGGGTACTGTCGATATTCACTTTACCACCACCGCCGTTCACGGCACGCTTATTTTGGAGCGTGAGCTTGAAGAGGCCGACCTGACTAAACTCATTGAGCAGATCGACGAAGATCTGGTGCTTTCCGCCGATATGCCGCGCGAGGACTTTCTGGTCAGCGTGTATGTTGGCAAGGATGTTGGCTTCTACAGCGACGAATATTTTGCGGAAGACAACGAGAGCGTCACCGACTTTGGTGATGAGGATGAAGGATAGGCCGGTATTTTTTTAAGGCGAGGAGGCATATACATAGTCAGGTAGGTGGCTCTTCGTCTTAAAAGTGCCCGCCAGATTAATCCTCCAGAAGGCCGCGGCGCATGGCATACTTGACGAGTTCGGCGCGGCTGTGCAGATTAAGTTTGTCCATAATATGGGTGCGATGGGTATCTACCGTTTTAGGGCTGATAATCAGCCGCTCCGCGATCTTGTTATTTGTGAACCCCTCGGCCACCAGCTTTAAAATCTCGCGTTCGCGCTCGGTTAAGCTGCTATAGCTATCCTTCTCTTCACCGGCTCGTACGCGCTGCAAGTAGTCTCCCACCATCACCGACTGCGCGATTGGCGATAGGTAGAACTGCCCGCTCTGGATAATGTGCAGCGCGTAGATCAGGTCGGTATCGGCGGCCTCTTTGAGCAGGTAGCCAGAGGCGCCGGCGCGTAAGGCCTGGAAGATATACTCATCATTTTCATGCATCGTCAGAATGAGCACCCTGGCCTCTGGCAGCAGTTTCTTGAGCTGCCGTGTGGCTTCTATGCCATTGATGTCGGGCATAGTGATGTCCATCAGAACAATATCGGGTTGCAGGCGTTGGGCCTCGTGGATGGCCTGCCGGCCATCGTGCGCCTCTCCCACCACCTCCATATCTGGCTGTGCGTTCAGCATCATTTTGAGGCCGGCGCGCAAGATGGTATGATCGTCAGCGAGTAGGATACGTATTTTCATGTCATATGCCCCAGTATTATAAAGGAGTCAGAGGTACAGTTTCCCTGGGGAGCGACAGGTGTTCGGCCGGGCGTCGTGGAATGCGAATCTCGACGGTTGTGCCGTGTCCAGGGCTAGAATTGATGGTAAGGAAACCATCAAGCAGGACGGCTCGTTCCTGCATACCGGCCAGACCAAGCCCCCGTTCCCGGTCCGATGATTTGAGGAGTGCCTCCACATCGAAGCCGCAGCCATCATCGTTGATCATGGCATATACCGCGTCTGGCGCTTCTTGCAAGGTAATATGCACCTCTTTCGCGTCAGCATGGCGTGCGGTGTTGGTGAGGGACTCCTGCACTATTCGATACAGAGCGGTCTCCATTTCGGCTGGCAGGCGCTCCTTAAAGCCGGTAGCTACGAACACTACCGTGATGTCGCACTTCTGCTGGTACTCCTTGACGTACCAGCGCAGGGCCGGCAGGAGTCCGAGATCGTCGAGCGCGCTTGGGCGCAGATCGATGCTCAGGCTACGGATGGCGCGTAGCGTCTGATGTGCCAGCATCCGCGTATCGGCGATGCGATTGCTGGCCTCCTGTGACGTGATAGACTTTTCGAGCACGGCCAGGCTGATCAAGAGCGAGGTCAGCACCTGGCTGGTCTCGTCGTGCAGCTCGCGCGCGATGCGCTTGCGCTCCTGTTCCTGGGCGTTGATGATCTGGTTCGCGCGCAGGCGCGAGGCCTCATCAATGGCTTCAAGCATCATATTGAAGGTGCTGGCCAGTTGATCCGCCTGGGGATCAAGCCCCGTGAGCGGCGCACGCAACGTGCGCTCGCCGGCCTGGACGCGGTTCATCACTTTGCCCAGATTCATCAATGGGTGAAATGCGATCTGGAGCACAACGAAATTGAGGGCTACGCTCACCAGCCAGCCAACAGCAATAAAGATCACCAGCGACATGGGAGTTGCCAGGCCCTGCAATCCCTGGTGGCTATCGTTCAGGTGCGATGCCAGCCAGGTGCCTCCGGTGGCGCCAATAAAAATGATAAAGCTGTTGGCCAGCAAGACTTTATAGAAGACAGGCAGGCTGAGCAGAGACCTGAGAAATCTGCGTCTCTGCCCACCCGTTGTGCGTCTTACTTTGGGATAGGAATAGTTCATATATACGATTATACCCCATACCGCTGGCTGACACCATATCCCCAGCTACCAGGTTTCATGTAAGGGCTATTGTGAAGAGGAAGGTTGTGAAATCAGGTATCCAACGAGAAAAAATCAGGTAAGTACCTGATGTCAGAGACTGGCGCTTTCGGTAATCTTACATAATAGACG
>JBDTHH010000652.1:0-13675 GCA_039937055.1 Ktedonobacteraceae bacterium
ATCGCTAGCGTGCAGGGCATGGTTCCGTGAAAAGCGTGAACAAAGCGTAAGGCAATATCGGCGCCGCTCGTTTACGATCTAAAGCGTGCCGACCCTCGCTCCATTCTTGCGAGCGGCCAGGCGGCCCTGCACGAACCTGGGTACCAGTAGTCCCGCGAGAAAGGCCAGAGTAGCTGTCAGGATCAGGAGAAGCGCCGCCGGCAGCCCACCGAGCGGGGGCAGGAACGCGCTCACCAGCATAATCAGGCCGATGAGCAGACCGGCGGCCAGCAACATCGCTGGCCAGATGAGCAGTGTTGCAATGATGGGGTTACCCGTTTCTCGGCGCGAGAGCGTGACGCTCATCCCGCGCAGCACCACCACCCTCTCCTCCTCATTGAGGGCCTCCACTGCTTGCAGCAGCGCGTCGCGCTCTTCTCGTGACACGGTTTTGCGGATATAGGAGTGAATCTCTTCCCATAGCTCAACGAGCTCCGAGATCACAAACCCTGCCGCCAGAGCCACCACGCCCACCAGCACAGGCAGCACCGCCCTGGCGTTCACCTGATCGATCCAGGCCAGCAGCAGCAGGCAAATCAGCACGATGATTACCGACACCCCGGATGCCAGGATGGCTTTGAGAACATGTTCGAGCAGCACGCGCAGGAGGACGGGGAAGACGTGGGCCTTCAAAACGCGCAGGCCTGCCGTTCTGCGAATGGCCATTTTCTCCCGATTGGGGAGGTGGCGACTCGCCTGCAACAGCACCACGAGTTGCTCGCGAAAGGAGAGACTCTGTAGCCTCGCCGCGAGTGGTCGCCACGCGCCTGTTTGCATATATGGCTCTTGCATGTTGCCTGCCCCCTTCACCTCTAACACGATACAGACGGCAACGGCGGTGCAAAACGAACGGTGATCTCAATAGAATGCAGGCCTCACATTCTCTGTTGGCCTGTAGGAGATTGAATGAGATAACAGCCCTGAAGTTCGCCCATTAACGGATCGAGTTCGGTTCCGCTCCCCCTGAACCAGAGCATCGTGCGCTTCCCTTTGGCTTCCCGCGCCATGTAAATGAGGCGTCCCAGTTCCGCTCTGATCCTTTGCAGCTCCATTTCGCTCACGTTGGCACGCTGCAGGCGGGAGAGCAAGGTGTTGAGCGCGATATCTACCTGCCAGAGCGCATGCTCCTGAGCGAGAGGTGTACGCACCTGTAGATCGCCGTTCGCCGCACGCACCAGCGTATAGAGCAGTTGCTGCACCCCCTCATCCAACTCTCTTTTCTGCTCGGCGATGGTGCGCTCAAGGTCAGCAATCAGCTCGGCCTTGTTCGCGCGCTGGACCGCCTTGATGGTTGTGCGTACCCACAGATAGGTGATCAGTGCGACCACAATCTGGATCGTCAGGGGACGCACCATGAAACTATAGGAGGTCTGGTCCACAAGCAATTGTAGATCGGGCGTGTGCGGCTGCAAGGCGATATCAGCGCACATGAATATACTATGGACCAACGAGACAAAGAAAATGCTGCGAATGGGCAGCAGAGACACCGCAATAATATCGGAGAGCACGAACATATCATAAATCGGAACAGCATTTTGCGGCAAGACGAAATGGGCATAGGTCAGCAGTGTGTACACCAGCGCGGCGTCAACCGCTGCTATGAGCAAGATGCCCACATAGGTCGTCTTGCCTCGTCTATTGAGCGCTATCCCAATAAAGGTAAACACAAACAGGGCAATGACCGGCGGCACAACGTGCAGATTATCACTGGTAAGAGCGGCGGGGATGAATGCGATGGAAACGATGAGCGTGAGAAGGAGCATTAAGCTGGCCAACTGGCCGCGAGGGATGATGTCTCGCTCTGATTCTTCGGCTGTGGTGTGACGATACCACCATGCCAGGGGACTCTTGCCCTTGCGTCTGCTCGCCTGGGCTATGGCATGTTCCTGCGTTATTTCTGGTAGACGTGGGGGATGTGGATACATGAAGAGAGCCCTCCTTCCCGACCCGTAGGGACGCAATACATTGCGTCCAGTCCTCGTGCTTTCATTTCAGGCGCCTGTCATTTGAATAGAGGCGATGGCTGCGGTTCTACTCAAGCAGGGCAAGATAAAGACATATCTAATAAACGCTACTGATGATGCCGATAATAGCAAGCACGCATAATTTTGTCAATAGTTAGATATATAAAGAAGCCGTATTCCTCCATAAAATTGCCAAACTCAAGTATATGATGAAGAGGGGCCTTCGCCTCTGCCACTATGGGTAAGAAAAATCGGAAAATGGAGACACACGTTACTCCTGGCAGACTAAAACGTCTCCCTTAATAGATTGGCTACATCGATAAGTTAGTGGGGTTGCTACGTTGACGGGGAAAAACAACCGATTACAAATACTCTTCATTTCTCGCTATTATCCACCAGAGAAGGCTGCGGCGGCAGTGTGTGTGAGCGAGACAGCACAGCGCTTAGTACAGTTGGGCCATCAAGTGACCGTGTTGACAACGATGCCTAATTATCCTAGCGGTATTGTGCCACCTGCATATCGAGATCGACTCCTACGTGAGGAGTTGCTGGATGGTGTACGGGTGATTCGTGTGTGGTGCTATATCAGTGCGAATAAAGGCTTCCTGCGCCGTGTTTTAGCGCAGTTGTCCTTCGGCTGCCTGGCCCCGTTTCTAGGTGGGAAAAGCCTTGGCCATCCAGATGTGATCATCGTAGGCTCACCACCATTGTTCAATATCATCGCGGGTCGCATCCTTGCCAGACAAAAGCACTGTCCCTTCATCTTCTGGGTTGCCGATCTCTGGCCCGAGTCCGCCATCCAATTCGGGGTATTGCGCAATAGCGTCTTCATCAAGCTGGCTACATGGCTGGAGTGGTCAAGCTACCGGCAAGCCAGCCTCGTCTGGGTGGTGGCGGAGGGGGTGCGCAATCTCCTCATGCAACGGGGGCTTCCTCCAGAACAGATCTATCTCCTGGCGAACGGGGTAGATAGCGCGCGGTTTCGCCCTTTGCCACAGGCCGAAGCTCGGGCCAGCTTTGGATGGGATGAGCGGTTTACCGTGCTCTATGCCGGGACGCATGGCCTGGCGCATAGCCTGATGAGTATCCTCGCCGCCGCCGAACGCCTGCGAAATGACAGAGACATCCGTTTTGTTTTCGTCGGAGATGGCGAAGAGAAAGAACGCCTGCTAGCATATGCGCACACGCACGAGCTGAAAAACGTGTTGTTTCTGGACCCATTGCCCCATACCCGCATGCCCCTTCTTCTGGCAGCGGCCGACGTCTGCCTTGTGTCTATGCGTAAGGTGCCCTTGCTTGAAACCACCCTGCCCCTGAAGATGTTTGAAATCATGGCATGCGCGCGTCCAATGCTGCTGAGTGCCAGGGGAGAAGCATGCAAAGTAGCGGAGCAACAGGCAGGAGCGGCACTCTCTATCGAACCGGAAGATGCAGAGGCACTCGCCTGCGCGATCCTGTATATCAAAGAGCATCCTGAAGTTGCCAGGCAGTTGGGGCAACGAGGGCGCCACTATGTGGAGAGACACTTTGATTATGATCGGCTGACAGCCGCGCTCAACGAGCGCCTACACCTGTTGCTGGGCAGATGAATCCTTTGTGCCAGCGTCCTGCTCGCGCCGGGCGATGTTTTGCACGACCAGGGCTACTCCCATGAAGAGCCAGAATATCATTGCCAGGTCAGGCGCGAAATAGAAGTTATCAACCAGACCATGAATCAGACCAGCAAGCATGCCCCCGGCGATGCCGATCAGGAGGCGCTGCAGCACGTGCCCTTGCCGTAGGCCCGCGCATAAGCGGTAGGTGCGAACAAGGATAGCCACGAAGGCCCAGAGTAGCCAGACAAGGGCAAGCACTCCTGACAGTCCAGAGGAGATCCAGAAGTCGAGCAAGAAATTGTGGGGGTGCAAAAGATTCGAATTATAGTCCGCAGGGAAGGCCTGGCCGTTCAGGGCCTTGAGCGCGTAGGATCGGGGCTCGTCGGGCCTGTAGCGCGTGTTGAAACTGTTCAGGCCGCTACCCAGCCAGAAAGAATCGCGAATCATAAGCCAGCCCGCTTTCCAGAGCAGCAGCCGTTCGGAAAGCAGCCCATGCCCTGGCACGTTGAAAAGGTGGATGACACGTGACCAGAACAGCCCCATGCCTATGGCACCCACGCCCGCAGCAACGAGTACCACAAGCCGGTGACGCGCCTCGAAGATCAAGAGCAGCAAGAAGACGGCCAGGAGCGCCACTTCGGCCCCCCGTGAATCGGTCCAATAGAGGGCCCAGACGAGGGGAACCAGCGCCACAAGATACCCCCAGCACAAGGGGTCGCGCCATGCAGAACCACGGGAGGTTGGACGCCGGAACACACCAGGAAGGAGCAACGCGAGGAGAATCGGCAGAGTTCGGTCGAACAGGAAAGCCAGGCTGTTGGGGCCAGGATACGGCCCATCAACCCGGAAGGTGGTCGTACTTACAATAAGCAGACCAGTGGTAATGTGGAAAAGCCCCTGGGCGATACCAAGGCAGGCTGCGATAACGACGGAGATGATCAACGATCCACAAATGCGCGCCACGTCAGCGCGCGTTCGAATGTAGCATAGGACGAGCAGGAAATACAGGAGCGGCTCGATGATCTGTTGGCGATAGGCATGCAGGCTCTCAGGCCTATCCGGAGAGACCAGGAGCGCGAGGGAGGTGCCGAGGAGCAACAATAGAGCTGCCAGGAACATGGGACGCCCTTGCTGCAACAGGTTCTGAACCCAGACTCTGGTAACCTGCCACTCCTCAGGCAAGAGAAGAAAGCGCAGAAGTGCAGCTCCTACGCAAATGCATATTCCCAACTCGTTGAGCGAAAAAGCCCGCGAGCCACCAGCCACTAGCGGGAGAAGGTCGTGATAGTAGGGAAAGGTGAGGGGTAGTAGCGCCACAGCGAGATCCAGGCACAGCCAGGCAAGCAAGGCAGCCACGACCAGCAACCACAGCGAAGCTGGTGAGCGATGCTGGAAAAAGAAAAGGGCGCACGAGGCGCACAGCCCGGCGCCAATGAGATACGTTGCTGACTTTGAGCGCTTCTCCGAGCGCGTCAGATCAGGAACAAGCACACCATCTCCTCCTACCCAGTATCCATCTATAAGTACCTCTCTTGTAGTAAGAAAGACATAGATGCGCCTTTTTCATCTAAGCGCAAAGGGGCACCACGCACTAATGCCTCGTACAGGCCCGTATAGCGTTGTACCAGCATCTCAACCTGGTAGTCGCGGGCACGCTGCACACACGCCTCGCGCATCTTTGACAGAGCAGATGCTGGCAGGGTAATGACCGTGTGCAGCGTTTCCGCCAGAAGCTGTCTATTGTGCGCCGGTACAACCCAGCCCGTGATGCCATGTTCTATCACGTTGGCGGCGTTGGCCTCGGCAGAAATAATCACGGGGCGTCCCGCCGCGAGAGATTCCAGGCAAACATTCGGTAACCCTTCGGCGGGAGAATAAAGAATCGTGGCATCGCAGGCGTGGTAGTAATCTTCAGGGTGGGGCGTTCCGGCGTGATACATGACCGTCTCCCCCAGAGCATCTCGTAGGATAGCGGCATCGAGGGCCTGCTTCGCCGTGGCATCCTGCACCGGCCCGACGATGAAGCAGCGCACGCTCCTGGGAAGACGTTGCTGCCGCTTGAGCAGTCCGAAGCCCTCGGCGATCCAATGCATATTTTTCTCGAACGAGATACGTCCCAGGCTGGCGAAGACGCGCTGGCAGTCGGGGGCGATGCGCTGGCGCAGGTTAGCATCGCGTGACTGGGAAAACCGCCGGGTGGCAATGCCATTCGGGATAAAGCAGACTTTGCACGCTGGCACACCGGCGCGCTCGCTGAGCATCGCCTTCAGGTGTGGCCCATTCACCACCAGCACCCGGCACAGGCGGTGGCTGAGCCGCTCGTAGAAAAGTTGTTTCGCGCTATGCATACCGCGCACCGAGCCGATGAGCGTAATTGCTGGCAGGCAGGGAGCAGCCAGGCGGGTCAGCAGGTTCGCGTGGTAGCCCTCGGCCTGGATAAGCTGTGGATGTAAAGCCTGTGCCGTCGCGATAATATGGAGCATACCACGTCCTTTGTCCCAGACGCTCCCTCCCAGGTCGGAAGTATACAGCGGGATAGCGGCAGCGCGGACGGCTGGCGCGAAGTGCAGGTCTCGCGTGCGCGGCCCATAGAGGCAGAGGATGTGTGGCTCAAAGCGCGTGCGATCCAACCCGATTGCCAACTCCACCAGTTGCGACTCGATGCCCCCTGCCATAAGCGAGTCAACGACGTAAAGAATACGAATCATGCTGTATTGGGCCTGCTGGGTCTCAGCCAACGCATACTCTGTCGCAAGCTCTTGTACACTTCATAGCGCTGCGATCCGATGGGCAAGAGGCGTTGTCTCAGGGAACGGACATAGTTCGCGAGGAGCCTGGTACTCATAGTTGCCATTTCTGCTTCCAGTTCTGCGATCCGTGCCTGCTGGTGATCAACCCAGGCTTTCAGCTCATGCCAGGTGTTGAGCTGCGCTTGCTGTTCCTCGATGACACTCTGCTGGTGATCGGTCCAGGCTTTCAACTCGTTCCATGCGGCGATGTGCTCTTCTATACGATAGCGTGATCCCAGAGCCAGAGAGACCAGGTCTTCAAGGCCAAGGGGTCGTAATTTCTCCATGTAATGGCGTATCACCCGGCTCTCGTTCAGCAAAGGATCGGTAGTACGTACCATACTATCCTGGCGATAACGATAGAAATAGAGGAACTCAGGGATGACATCCAGTGTGTATCCGGCCATCGACAGCCTGATAAATAGTTCGCGATCTTCAAAGGTAATCAAAGGGCTAAGGTCGGTGGTGAAGCCGCCGAGTGCCTCGAAGACCGAGCGGCGTATAATACAGTTCACGTCACCAAACGGATTATTTAAAACGCCTAATGCCAGGCAGTTACCCAGCGATGTAAATTGAAAAAGTGGCGACTTTACTAGACCATTTGCTGTACAACGTCTTCCTTCACCTTCGAAGACCTCCATGTAGCATGTCAGACAATCGTCCCCCGAATACCTGATGGCTGCAATGAAGCGTTCAAGCATGTGAGGCGCGGCGATATTATCAGCATCCATAAAGCAGAGGTATTCCGCGCTTCCCAGGGAGACAGCCAGGTTTCTGGCTGCGGAGAGTCCCTGGTTCCCGGTCGAGACGAACTGCCAGTGCTCGCGCTCATACTGCTGGCGCATCTGCTCAAAGACCGCTATCGAGGCAGCATCGGTCGAGCCATCATTGATGAGGATCACATTGAAGTCCTGGGTCGTCTGCTGCGCAAGCGATTCGAGCAGATAGGGAAAATACGCGCCCAGATTATAATAGGTGATGCAAACATCCACCGATTTTTTGACGCCAGGTGTTGCGGCCATCACCGCTGCGGTGGGCGTCCGTTGTGCCGGTGTACGCTGCAATGTGCGGGCATGGTCACAGACCTGCTCGTGAAAAGCCAGCCAGCACTGATTGGCAGTTTGCCAGTCGTAGTGTCCCATCTGTGCGGTATCACGCGGTCCACTCAGGAGCCACTCCTCTAGTGTGCTGGTCAGATGCTTGAGATCGGGAGCAAACATCTGCCTCGGCCCGCGCGGCCCCAGGATTTCGGAGGTACCTCCGGTATTGGAACAGATCAAGTTGAGTCCGGGAATTAAGGAAGCTTCAACGATGGTGTAGCCCAGGTTTTCCAGGCGACTGGGCACGACGACGAGGGTGGTAGAGTTGTTGGCGGCCAGGTACGCCTGGGCCTCATAAGAGGCGAGGGTCGTGCGAGCTTCGACTGTGATGCCGTCTCCCACTGCCGTTTGTAAAAGGCGAACGAGATCGTCCGGTTCTTTATAAACGTTGTGTCCCCGGCCTCCTAGCAGGACGATTTCTTTGATGGACCGCATACAGGGCCTGCCCTGCAAGGCGCCGAGGGCGCCGATGAACAAGTCGATGCCTTTGCGCTTGTCCAGGAGACCATAGAAGACCAGGCGCTCAAAGGCGTTGGCCGGTTCAACCTCAATGCTTACTAAGGCCGGGTCGGGAAGAAAAGGATTCGCTAGAACCCGGGTTCTCTCTCCTGATGGCAGCATCCACCTGTTGTCCCTGGCCCAGTTCACCATGTAGCGGCTGGGGGAGACGACGAAATCGCTGTAGCGGGCGACGTAGCTCTCGCGAAATTCCTGTGCCAGGACCTCTTGATCAGCAGCCCACCATGCCACACCCTGACGGCTCCAGCGCGTGTTACCATGCAGGACAGTAACAGCCACGGGGAGGGGGCGTGGCATGTAGCGACGACGGCGAACGAAATGGAAGCCATTGGCTTCCCAATCGGCGAAATAGACGACATCGGCATCAAGAGGAATAGCATCGGCGGCTAGCTCAGCAATCCTGATCTGCCGGTCATAGCCATTGGGAACAGCAAGCACCGTGCCATAGGGCTGGAGCGAAGCGACGGTAATCCCCAACTTCTCCCATGAGGGGAGCCAGTCTGTGGCAGGCCTCTGTTCAGGGTAGGTAAAGATAACGTGGACCTCCTCGCCAGCCTCGCGTAACAGGCGCGCGAAGTGCCAGGCATATGTCCCGATCCCCCCACACTCGTAGGCAATAGGGATCTGGGGGGTAACGATGACCGTCTTCATCTTTTGCTATCTCCTGTCAATATATTCCGTGAAAGACACGAACCCGCGCCTGTAGATGGCGCTTCGTGGACCTGCCCATGCCAGACTACATTCCTCGCCAGATCTGCCTGATCAGTGCCGCGTAATAGATCCTCTTATAATATTCCTCTTCCCCTCCGGCTTCTGCCAGCACCTTATCCAATCTCTGCCCAAGCTCCCCTGGCAAAGATCGCAAGGCTGTTACAATAGCCGCACGCGCCTCAGCATCATTTGCTTGCTGGCTGATTAGCTGCTTCAGGAGCGATTCTAACTGGGGAGCCATGCTGATTGAAGGTTTGCTAAAAACACAGGTGCAGTTGTAAGCTTCCAGGTGCTGTTCTAGCATACGCAGGCCACAGTGCTCGTACATCCTTTGCAGGGTCAGCGGACTGTAGTAATAATACTGTCCGAGCGTATGGGCCCCGAAGCGATACCAATCATTGTTCTGCTCAATGCGGTCCCAGGCTTGCGAAGTGGCATCGTTAGCATAATGACAGATGCCAACTCCATCCGGTACAAGGACGCGCGCCATCTCTTGCGTATAGGGCCAGCTATCTTCAGGCGCGATATGCACAAAAACATCGTAGCTGAAGAAAAAGTTGATGCTCTCGTCGGCTACTGGCTGAAAATCCTGCCCATTTCCCAGAATGTATTCAATATTTGTCTGGCCGAGCTTCTCACAGCGCTGGCGAGTTCGATCCAGCATCTCTTCGGCCACATCAAGCACAATGACCCGTTTTACTTTGGAGGCAAGCCGCACTGTCCATTTCCCCCCACCTGGCCCGATCTCCAGAACTGTCTGGTCCGGTCGCAGCCAGCGTTCCGCGTACATGCTGAAGTAAGAGTCATCGCGGTCCCAGAGTCCACCTCCGCTGTTCCATTCATCGCCCAAATAATCATAAGCAGAACTGTAGCGCTGCTCCCACTGCTGGCTATACGTGCTCCAATCTCTGGCGTAGCGATTACTGATCATGTCCTGCATCTCCTTCCTTTTATTTGCAGAGATTACCTTGCACTGCTTACAGGTATAGGAATGTGTTCATCTTCATTCGTGCTAACTTCAAGCTGCTGAATTACACCAGCAGCCGGCTGTTGGGGCCTGCCTGAAAAGCGAGCGTTGATACGGCGTACCAGGCGCCCAGACCAGCGCAGGGCCTGCCGGAAGCGTTTGTATACGTTGTAGCGTTGTGAGCCGATAGGTAAGAGAGCCTCCCTTACACGCCGCGCTGCCTGCCAGAGAGGAATGGTCGCTCGCTCGCTCCAGAGCCACTCGGCCAGTTCGGTCATACGCATATACTCGATGGCTATGTGGGCCGTCTGGTAGGCCAGCGCGAGATCGCCCGTTGTGGATGGTCTGGTTCTGGCATGCTGGCGAGCCTGGCGGAAGGCCTCTTCCATACCAGCAGCCATCTCTTGCAAGTCGAAATGCTCGCTAATACGCTGCCGCGCGTTCCGGGCCATTTCCTGTCGCTGCTGCGGGTTAGCAAGCAACTGGTGAAGAATACGAACGTATTCCGCAATCTCCTGTTCGCTTTGAGGAATGAGGAAGCCGCATTCAGGAGTGACCAGTTCCGGATGGCCTCCGCAGTCCGCCGCGACCGGGACCATTTCCATGGCCATGCATTCAAATAAAACAAGGGCCAGTCCCTCGCTTGCGCTTGGCAGGAGTAAAATATCGCTGACTGCCATCACCTCACGCACTTGCTTATTAGGCAGAGCGCCCATGAAGCGGATATGCTGTTCCAAGCTGTTCTTTTTCACACACGCCTTCATAGCGGGGAGCTTTTCGCCATCGCCGACGATGAGCGCGATACAATGTGGATTGCGGGCCACGAGTTCTTGCATGATCTTCACGAAGACGAGAGGACGTTTTTGAGCAGTCACGCGTCCAACAAAGAGGATAACGGGGGTCTCTGCTGGGATGCTCAGTTGCTTACGAATAGTGGCACTATCGTAGCTTTGAGGGGACCACTCGTTGGCATCAATGTTGGTATGGCAGACCTGAATGCCCTCAGGATCAACTCCCCGCGCAGCCATCCATTGCTTGAGATACTGGGTACTGGTGATATGCAGGTCCAACTGCGTGCCTGCCTGCACAGACATGCGTGGATAGCCCCCATTCTTCCACTGGTCCTCTTCGAGGTGCGTATAATCAAGCATGGCCAGGTTCGGGTGCTGGGCCCGCAGAAAGGGCATGAGCGAGTATGCCAGTTCACTGTTGGAGATGAGCAGCGCATCGATCTGGCGCGATTGGATCAGGTAATTGAGAAAGCGTGGATAATCGGCGTAATGGAGGAACTGGTGAAGACAAAAAACATCGGGCGTGATGCTGGTAAACTCATGCAGCCAGGGATGAGTCGATCTGAGGGTAGCTGCGATAGTGAACTCGTAGCCGCGTTTGGAGAGTGACCTTATGAGATCAAGATTGAATTTGTCGGCGCCGCCGATTGTCAGCCAGGGAACCAGGAATAGGACACGCGTGATAGCTGCGGGCTTTCCCAAAGAGTTTCTCAAAGGTATCTTCTCAGGAATTGAGGCATGAGGGATATCCATACTTGAGATCCAGAGTGGATGCGGAAAGCGTTCAGCAAGTCCTTGATGTTTTGTTTGTAGCCAGGCGCGAAAAGCGCTAGCGCGTTTCTTGTTGCCCTCGATCTCCATGAGGAGGGATTTCTCCTGGATACGATACCATACGAGGTATTCCGGGATAGTATAGCCCCACAGCCCAACTTCCGCCATGTTCAGCCAGAAATCCCAGTCCGCGTGCTCGTAGCTGATCCGCTCGTCATACCCTCCGGCAGCGAAAAAAGCGTCTCGTTGTATCACCGCGTGGTTTGTCATCATATTCTCTGCGACGCTCTTTTCATACTCTTGAAAGCCGTGAGCCCAGGTGTAGTTCTTCGCGCCAAAGGACACATCATAGGCACCGCAGGCGCTAAACTGTGGCTGGGTTTCCAAAACCCAGAGCGCTTTTTCCGCGAATGTTGGCTCGATGAGATCATCGCTATCTAACTGCATAAGGTAACGCCCACGCGCTTCTCGCGCCGCGTGATTGCGCGCCACCGCCGGGCCGCCGTTGGCCTGGTGAAGCACGCGCACCCGTGGCTCTCTTGCTTGCAGGCACTCCAATTGGGCCAGGCTCTCAGGTGTGGTGCTGCCATCATCGACAATGATCCACTCCCAGTGGGCAAAAGACATGCGCTGGATGCTGCGCACCGTTTCCTGAAACACGGCACCGGTGTTGTAGTAAGGCGTCATGATGCTCAAAAGGGGTGTATCATACTGATATGGCTCATAATGAAAGGCCGGGCGACAGTCGCTCGCTGGCGTGTTTGCATAATCAGGGTCTTGTAGGTTAATCATCTTCATCCTCCATAAAAATCGCTGAACGCCGTAGCTACGACTATTCTCCTGTGCTCTTTTCGCTGACTCCACGTCCAATCTGCATCTGCTGTTCCTGCGTATCTACGAGACTACTATCTTCCCCTATTTCCAAACTTCGCCGGTAGGCTGCTACCGCCTCGCGCGTTGGCCCGGCATAGCAAATGCGCCCTCCATGCAGCCAGATAGAGTGCGGGCAGATGGTATGCAGCGTATCAAGCGCATGGGTGACATAAAATAGCGTGACGCCTCGTGTGCTGAACTCACTCATACGTGCCAGGCACTTCTTCTGAAAAGCCTCGTCTCCGACGGAGAGGGCCTCGTCAATGATCAAGATATCCGGGTGTACGTCGGAAGCAATGGCAAATCCAAGCCGGGCGGTCATCCCTGTTGAATAGGTGCGTAGTGGAGCGTCGATAAAGGCCGCCAGTTCGGAAAATTCCACAATGCTCGCGAATTTCTGCTGCATCTGGCGCTGAGAAAACCCCAGCATGGCGCCATTCAAGAAGATATTCTCGCGCCCGGTCAACTCCGGATGAAAGCCTGCTCCCAACTCGATAAGGGGAGAGACCACGCCACGGACCCATACCCGGCCTTCTGTTGGCTTCTGCACGCGCGCAATCACCTTGAGCAGCGTGCTTTTGCCTGCGCCGTTGTCTCCAAGCAGGCCCCAGGCTTCACCTTGTCGAACGGTGAGCGTGATAGCACGCAGGGCCCAGAACTCGCTGGATTTCACTCTGGGACCCATGATACGCCGGATGAGTTGTTCTTTCAGTGTCTTGATGCGCTCGGTCGCTACGCGATAGCAGACAGAAACGTCAGCCAATACTACCGTGGGTTCCGCTGGTAGAGGGCGTAAAGGGCTAAACTCCATCCGCTCAGAAATGGTAGACAAAGGTATCCTCCACTCGCGTGAATATGAACCAGCCCAGGAGTAAAATGCCCAACGAGATAGCCAGCGCGGGCAGAACCTGGTCCGGGCTGGGGAGCGTGTCCTGGATAAGGGCTGTGCGAAAGCTCACTATGAACAGGTACATGGGATTGTAGAGCTCAAGCGCGCGCAGAGGTTGAGGCAAAATATTCACAGGATAGAAAATCGGCGTCAGGAAATAATAGGCCATCACAATCACCTGATAGATCTCGTAGGTATCCGTAAAGAACACAACAAGTGACGCGACGATCAGACCAAGGCCAAGACTAAACAGGGTCGCAAGGAGCGCCGGCACTATCAAGAAAAGCCAGCTCCATGTGGGCAGGATGCCATCGGCCAGGGCGAGCAGGAGCAAGGGGGCCAGGGTAAAAACAAAATTGACCAGCGCGCTGCCAATTGCCGAGGCCACGAAGACGCTGGGAGGCACATAGAGCTTGCGCAATATGGGGCCATTCCCCTGCAAACTGGCCATAGAGGCAGTCGTGCCTTGCGCATACAGGTTCCAGAGCAGTGTCCCAGAAAGCAGGTAGACCGTGAAATGCTTGATATTGTACTGGAACACCTGCGAGAATACCACGGCCAGAACGGTCATGGTCAAAAGAGGATTAAGCATGACCCATACTAAGCCAAGGGAAGAGCGCTTGTAACGAACTTTCAGGTCTTTTATGATCAGGCTCCAGAGCAAGAA
>JBDTHH010000653.1:0-6186 GCA_039937055.1 Ktedonobacteraceae bacterium
ATCGTGAGCCGCTTAGACCCATCGTCTTCACGAGAAATACCCCGACCCTTCGCGTGTTCGTGGAATTTGTTTGGAAATATGTCGAGCAGACATCAGGAGAACAGCATGTTCATATTCTTTATAATACTAGCCGTGCTTATCGTATTCGATCTGGCCGCGTTGCGCTGGGGCGTCGATAGCACCGATACTATTGATAGTTCCGAGTGGGAGAGGCGGGCACTGTGGCTTGATATGGGCCACCGGGCTTGATCGCGTTCGTTATCCATTCTGTAGCCGGTCGCGTGCGCGCCTGGGTATGGCCTGTCGTGTAGTCTCTAATCCAGGCACGCACACGGCCGGCTGCAATCTATTACGTCTGTTACAACGGAACTTCAAAAATCTGCGTAGTAAGAATGCTATCCTGAATCGTCACCAGGCGATAGTGGGGTGGCTGTAGACACAGCAGCGGCACATCCTGCAATACGAACTGTGGAGCCGTCGAACGCAGGCCAAACGCTGGGATGCCGGCTACATACGTCTCATAGGTCGTATGAGCGTGACCACAAAAGATACCAAGCACAGGGTGCGCCTTCACGATCTCCCAAAATGCCTCGTCCTCCTCTGGAAGGAGGCTATCCAGCCAGCGACTGCCAACTGGCACAAGATGATAATGCATGCAGAGAATGGTTGGCAGATTATTTTGCAATGTATCAGAGAGAAAAGCTAGCATTTCAGGATGAGCAACCGCCCTGGATCGTGGTCCCCAATCCAGGCAGATGAACTGTATCCCTTTGTGCTGGAAGGCTCTATTCATTAGAGGCATAGACGGCGTCTGTGGAAATAGATAACGGAAAAAGTTATCCCGGTCGTCATGATTGCCGGGTAAAAAGTACATCGGAAAGTCTTGTAGCCCTTCACAGGTTACCAATTGTGGCCCCGGCGCCGGTGAAACGGTGCGCAGATGCAGCATGTGACAGAGATTCTGATAGGATGCATCTGTGGCAGACTCTACCAGGTCTCCAGTCGAGATGATAAAATCAACGTGGTCCGCGGCATGCTCTGCGATGTGGCGCATGACCGCCCGCAAGGCATAGGCAGTCGAATAGCCACTTGTCAACACAGTCTCTGCCTCACGTAGATGATGATCCGTAATCTGGATAAAGGAAAAATCCAACTTCTGTACTCCTCGTTCAGAGAACATCTTCACTTTGTTGATAAAGCGCATCGTATTTAGTATAGCGCGAAATTTACTTATAGGTTATCACGATGCACCAATCCCTGCTGCCAGGCAAAAACCGCGGCCTGCGTGCGATCAAGCATATGGAGCTTGCTAAGAATGTTACTCACATGGACTTTCACGGTTTTTTCGCTGATCACCAGTTTTTCCGCGATAGCGGCATTGGAGAGTCCATCGGCGATGAGACGCAGCACTTCTAGCTCGCGGGTGCTTAGTTCTGTGAAGAGGCTGGGAGCATCCTGACGCTCATGGCGCATCTCCTGAACGACGCGCGCGGCTACACGAGGGTGCAGCACCGACTCGCCTCTGGCCGCCTTGCGAATGGTCTCAGCCAGTTCATTGACGCTCAGATCTTTTAAAATGTAAGAGAGTGCTCCGGCCCGCAGCGCTGGGAATATATATTCGTCGTCGTCGTAGGAGGTGAGGACGATCACCTGAGTATGCGGGCTGACGCGCTTAATCTGGCGCGTGGCCTCTACACCGCCAATACCCGCCATCACCAGGTCCATCAGGACGATATCGGGAACGCGCTCGGCTATCAGGCGCACCATAGCTTCGCCTGAATCGGTCTCGCCGATAATGGAAAAGTCGGGGTACGCCTCTAAAAATGTGCGGATGCCCTGCCGGACAAGGGCGTGGTCGTCGGCAATGGCAACGGTGATCTGTTCCGTCATAGCTATGCGCGCCGGGTTATGTACTATGATCATGTGCAACAGCTCGGCGCGTCTCTCCTTTCTCGACCTCACTCAACTTTCTGGGGCAGTGCGCAACGACACGCGTGCCCTTACCGGGCTGGCTCTCTATATCTACGTCACCACCCAGAGCTTGCATGCGCTCCCGCATGGAAAGAAAACCGACGCCCTTTATTTCGGTGGTAGCGGGACTGAAGCCCTGCCCATTGTCGGCAATCGAGAGGGTGACGAGATCCGGCTCGTTTACAAGCTGCATGTGAACGGTGGTAGCGTGGCTGTGACGCGCCACATTAGAAAGTGCTTCTTGCGCCACGCGAAATAGGGCTTCCTCAACGGGCAAGGAGAGGGCCTGCTCGCCATCAAATTGGAGGCTGGCTGCGATAGTAGTCTGGCGTTTCCATCTTACCATTCCCTGGTTGTTATCTCTGCCCGCCAGTACCCGTTGAAGATTTGCCGTTGCCTGCGCTGGGAGCCGTACTTGCAGCAGTGTACCCGGTGGCACTGCTTTGCTGTCGCTGGAGACAACTACCCGTCCCTGACGGTCCACAATGGCACGGAATTCAGGCTGATACCCTGCGGGGTAGCCGCCAGGATGTTTGATTCATAAGGCTAGAGCTTGCTGATCTGGCACGCCATCGTGGACAAAAAAAGGGCTGACAAGTGTGGTCGTGGGCAAGTGAGCCGCTGCGTAGTTTTGCTGGTTCATGGCCTGGGCAAGTCCGGCAGGGAGAAACTGTGCAACCTGCGCGTAATCCTTGCCTAGTAGCGGTAGTAGGGCGGTGAGTGGTAGCTCTATTGCCAGCATGAATAAGATGAGTCCGCTGACAGCGACGACTGCTGAGCGGCTCACGACAACGAGCAGGAAGGTGAGTGCGGCGTATGGCAACATACCATAACAGGCACGCAGGTAGCTCAGGAGGAGCGAGACAACATCCAGAGAAGCGCTATTTGGGCCGCCGTGAGGCTGATAGGTGAGCACAATGGAGATCAGGCCACCCGCAATGAGGAAGGCCAGAGTGACCAGCAGAGTGACCACCAGCGCCAGCACAAATTTGGCGAGCAGTAAAAGGGAACGTGGGACGCCTTGCACTTCGACATAGGGGTCCCAACATTTTTACCCCCCGTTTTCCCCGCTAAGGATTCGTCGAGGCTATTCTCCTTGGTTTTCTCCCCGCTACGCCCAGAAAAGATGGGCTTTCTCTCCCATCCCAGGCGGTTGTATTGACTCCAAGCAGGCAGTATGATACAACCAATGCAAAATGGGAGAAAAGCTTATCGTGCCTGGATATGACAAGATCCCAACGTACCTCAACCCAGAACAGCGCTACGCCCTAACACAGATTCCCTCTGACCTCTCTGATCGAGACATTGCACGTCACTACACATTTACTGAGAAAGAGCGTGAGCTGATCAATCGTCGAAGACGAGCTTCTAATCGTCTTGGGTTCGCCGTCCAACTGGCCCTCTTGAAGTTTCCTGGCCGTACCCTCATGGAAGTGAAAGAGGTCCCCAGATCCGTGCTCACCGCCATTGCCGAGCAAGTCGATGTCCCTGCTTCTGCCTTTACCAGCTATGGCGATCGAGAAAATACCTTGTATGAGCATCTGGATGAACTCCGACGGGAGTGTGGTTTCCGTTCCTGTGGTTGGCGGGAGTATCTGCTCGTTGCCAGATCTCTGCGTACCGATGCGATGGAGAGTGATCGTCCGCTTCCGCTCATCGAGGCAGCATTGGAGCGGTTGCGCACGAAGGGTATCCTTGCACCCACAATGATCCATATCGAACGTTTGGTGTGGATCGTATTGAAGATCGCAGATCGACGGCTCTTGCGCACCGTAACCATATCGCTCACGCTGGAGCAGCGAACCAGGTTGGATGGTCTCCTTTTGGCGGATACCAGTATTCGTGGTGCGACTCGTCTGAGTTGGTTACGACAGGCTCCTGGTGTGGCTTCGCCCAAAAGTATCAAGCACCTGGTCGAGCGTCTCTTGTTCCTGCGAGAGCTATCGCTTCCAGCCTTGCCAGTCACGTTGCATCAGAATAGAGTCTTGCAACTGGCCCACAAATGTAGCAAATATCAGGCGCAGCCCCTCCTAAATTTGCCACGAGACCGACGCCATGCGCTGCTCGTGACCTATCTTTTTGAACTGTCACAAGACCTGACCGATCAAGCCCTCGACCAGTTTGATCGACTGCTGGGCGAACTATTGCGCAAAGGAGAGCGGCGTCAGGAGAAGCACCTGAAGATCAACTCGCGCCAGATGAATAGTCACCTGGCAATCTTCACCAAAGCGGCAGAGGCGTTCTTGCTTGCCAGAACCGAAGGGAACGATCCCGTGCAAGCGCTGCTCGACACAGTGCCGGAGGTTCAACTTCAGGCGACTGTCGATTCGGCCAAACAGTTTCTGCGACCAGAGGATCTGGACTCGCTGGATCTTATCTCAACGCGGTACGTTCCAATGCGACAGAGCCTGCTTTCCCTCTATCAGGTGCTCGATTTCCAGCCCTTTCGCAAAAGTGAACCGTCCTTACAAGCGCTCGAATATATCTCAACCTTCGCGAAACTCCGTCGTCGCGTGACGGGGAAAGAGCAAAAGGTGGGTAAGGTGAAGATGCATGCGCCTTTGGGCCACCTCACCCAACGATGGCGCAAGCATGCATTGGATGGGGAGAAGATTACCCCGAATTTTTACGAGGCAGCCGCCTTTGAGTCACTCAAAGGGAGGATACGCTCAGGAGATATTGCTGTGAGCGGAAGCCGACGGTATCGCCCCTTTGAGAACTACTTGTTGCCGCCTGCCCACTTCGAGCACCTGACCGAGAAACAGCAAACCCGGCTCTCTGTCAACAGTGATGCAGAAGCCTATCTGGCAGCCAAGCAGCAAGAGATTCTCCAGAAGCTGACGGCCTTACAGGAGAGCATCGGAAAAGTTGAAGGGAGCCTGACTCTGGATGAAAAGGGACATCTCCATCTTCCCCACCTGGAAAAAGCTGTCCCGGAAGAAGTAGAACGCCTGAAAAAACGGGTCTATGCGTTGCTGCCGCACCTGCCATTAGCCGACCTGCTGCTCGAAGTCGATGCCTGGACCGGATTTCTGCGCCACTTCACGCACCTCACGAGTAAAGACGCACCGATTGGCGTGCAGAAACTCGAATTGGTGGCTGCGCTCATGGGGATGGGCATGAATCTGGGACTGGAGAAGATGGCAGAGTCGTGTTCGTATACCTATCGCCAGCTCTCCTGGTCTATCGATTGGCACATCCGCGAGGAGACGTTGCTGGCGGCGCTCGCAAGCCTGGATAACTTTGTCCTCTCGGCTCCTCTCTCGTCGGCCTGGGGAGATGGCACCACCTCATCATCTGATGGCATGCGTATGCACGTGGGAGTGAAAGCGGCCAACGCCGAGTACAATGCGAAATATTTTGGCGCAGGGCGAGGCACCAACATGTATATTCATGCGGCGGATATCTGGATTCCCTTTGGCAGACCGGAAATCATCGGGACGAACGAAGAGGCATTGTATGTCGTCGATGCGCTTTGCCATCATGAAAGTGATTTGCATATTCAAGAACATTATACCGATACGGGTGGAGCTTCTGACCAGGTGTTCGCTCTCACGGCTCTGCTTGGCTTTCGTTTTGCTCCGCGTATTCGAGATGCACTCTCGCGTCATCTCTATCTCGTCGGTGAGGTGGGAGAGTACGGGCCACTCAACACCCTGCTCTTCGGTCAGATCAAGAGCAAACTGATTATCGAGCAATGGGATGAGATGCGGCGTGTGGCCTCATCAATCCGTCATGGGACCGTCTCAGCATCTTTGCTCATGCGTAAGCTCGCGGCCTATCCTCGTCAGAACCAGGTGGCGAGGGCACTCACTGAGATGGGGAAGTTGGAGCGAACGGCTTTTTTACTGGAGTACTTTCGCAACGAGTCCTTCCGTCGACGTATCCTCATTGGCCTCAACAAAGGCGAAGCGCTCCATGCCCTCGCACGCCAACTCTTCTTTGGGCGATTGGGAGAGCTGCGAGATCGGGCGTTTGAGGATCAGATGCATCGAGCAAGTTGTCTGCATTTAATTATGGCTGCCATTGCCGCCTGGAACACCGTGTATCTCACCGAAGCCATCGCTACCTTGCGTAAACGAGGTGAGGATATCCCAGAAGCCACAGTGGCACATATTGCGCCACTGGGATGGGAGCACATTCGCCTGATTGGCGACTATCACTTCGCGCCACAATCCGGGCGTTCCCTGGAGAATCTGCGCCCCTTGCGTCTGC
>JBDTHH010000654.1:0-7042 GCA_039937055.1 Ktedonobacteraceae bacterium
AGCATGCTCTGTACCTGTTTCAGCGGCTCATCTTGCTCTATGTGTACATCCTGAAACTTGTTCAATAATGCCCCAAGCGCAATCTTACTTTCGAGACGGGCCAGGGGAGCGCCGATGCAGAAATGCACCCCGTGTCCGAAGGACTGGTGACGATTGGGAGAGCGGCCACAATCAAAGCGCTCCGGCTCCGGGAACTGCCGCTCATCGAAATTCGCCGAGAGCCGGTTCACCTGTACATGCTCGCCCTCTCGCACAAGCTGATCGTGGAGCTGGAGGGTGGTTTTCGCCACACGCCCCTCGATCAGGCCATTAGGGCCGGCCCGAAATGGACCCATATAACGAATGACCTCCTCGACAGCGGTTGGAAGCAGTTCAGGATGCTGCCGCAGGCGCGCCACTTCCTCAGGATGCTCATCGAAGCAGAGTATGGCATTGCCCAGCACATTCGTGGTGGTAATATTGCCGGCGATGAGAAGCGTGAAGCAGAAGCCCATCATATCCTCATAATTCAAGCGTTCGCCATCGACCTCAGCGGCGATCAGCCGGCTCAAGATGTCGCTACCACCGGGGTTGCGATAGCGCTCCTCAATGGCCTGCGCGAAGTGCTGGCTGAGGCCCTGGACGGCCTCTTGCATTTCAGGGCTGCTATTGATGATCGCATCGGTCCACTTTTTGAACTTGGGCCATTCCTCGGCCGGTAACCCCAGCATCTTGGAGATGACCAGCACGGGCAGGGGATTGGCAAAATCAGCCATCCAGCTCATCTCGCCACGGGAGCGTACACGTTCCAGAAGATCGTCAACGATCTGCTCTATCTGTGGCGTCATCTCCAGCACGGTGCGCGCGGAGAAGGCCAGCGTAATCAGCGAGCGCATCTGCTTGTGACGTGGAGGGTCCATCTCAATAAGGGTGTTTCCGGTCCCGCCCGGCACGGTACCCTCCGAAGAGAAGCTGGCATAGTCGCTCTGAACACGCGCGACATCTTCATAGCGAAATACCAGCCAGTTCGCGCTTTCGTCATCCCAGACAATGGGAGAGGACGCGCGCATCTCCTGGGACCATTGACGCAGCTTGTGATGATACTCTACAGGAGGAAGTGATAGGTCGCTAACAAACGCAGGCAGCTTCATGCATATCTCCTTTGCGCTCAACTACGTCAGAGGTCCATCCTCTACGCAGCTTGCATCCCATTCCATCAGTGAAAACATGATGATAGAAGTCACCATGCATTTTACGGATGGGGAGCTTCCATCTCAGGCACTCTTCCTATTTATGTACCAGAGAGGAGCATTCTGTCAAGGGATGCAGAAATAAATGCTAGATTATTTAAAAGCCTTACGTGACTTCGAACCCATAGGGGCGTTAGCTTTCTCAGAGGCACATCTCCGGTATGGCGAGACCTGCTAGCAGGTCACTCCCTGGCTCGTTCCACTCTCTTCAGGTATGCTCTACGATGAACGCTTCCAGATGCGCTCCAGGATGATCGGCCCGATGACCGAGATGGCGGTAAAGGCCCCGAAAATGGCGGAGGCCCAGGTGAGGGTTTTGCGGTACTGGTTCTTACGCATGGCTCTTCGTTGCTCCTTCGTATGTGCTTGTATGCATTCAGCTTCTCTAGCATACACGTACCCAATCAATCGGCAGATGCGAGCTAGCGATAGGCGCTTCACAAGCGGCATGCCCAGCGCCATTCCCTACCGAGAACGCGATCATAAATATAGTATGATATGGGTAAAGTGCGGTACAAGTAACCTTGAACGGCGTTCGGTAAAGAGGTAGGAACTGGAGGCTTGTTATGATCCCTGGAAGTGTAGAGGGTGTCAGAAGAAACTTTACGATCAGCAGCGCCTTTCTGTACAGCATTTTCCTGGTCGATGAAACAGCCCAACGTCTGCTTGTCCTTGGCGTTGAGCGCCACGAAGCCCTGTCTATTGTTGCTGCGCTGAACAATCTGACCTTGCCACGCCCGCAGACCATCAATGTGATGGTCGAGACGCTCACATTGCTCAACTCCACGTTGGAAGAGGTGCGCATCAAAGATCTCTCTATGCTCCCCCCGCTGTATAATCTTTGCTCCTGTGTACTGCGCTGGCATAAGGGCGAGGCCGTGCAAGAGCAGGCGCTGAATATGCGCCCTGGCGATGCCGTAGGGCTGGCCCTTCTCATGCACGCCCAGCTTCTTATTGCGGATGAACTCTTCAAGCAGATGGGTACCCCCCTGGGGGAAGGGCAAACGCCCGAACTGCTGTTTGCCCATTACCTGCTCAAACGCGAAGGGATTACGCTGCCCATAGACAAAGCACTGCGCCTGGGCCACAGCAAGGCGCCGGCGCGCGATGCCCTCGTCAAAGAGTTCAAGGCCTCCCTCTCAGGCAAAGCTCCCATCTTGCCGGAAGAGGATATGGAGCAGAGGAAGAAAGACTATCTGGCCTTTTTGCTCGGGGAAGGCGCTCAGGTTTGAGAACAGGCGAGCGGGGCGCAGGCCAGCGCATTAGTTGATACAAAATCATGTGTTGGCCCTGGAACTGGGCGACCGCATTGTCGGCGGGCAAGGGGAGCCGAAGGGATCGCCCCTACATTTCTGATCAGACGAAGTTGGCGTGGCGTCCAGCTAGAGGGCCTCTCGCCCCGCTTCCCCGGCCGGGATGTTCAGGATGGTGTATTCTCTCTGGCGAATGTAGACTTCGACCAGGTGCGTGGCATCGGGCAGAATGATGCTGTGCCGTTCGTCGCGCCCACTCAGGGTTGCTTCCCGGCGCGTGCCTTCGGGAAAGTGGACGCGCAGAAACTCTCCCTGGTCTGCCACTATACAACCATGCTGTTCTAGAAATGTGGTAAAGAGCGCCTTGCGTTCCTCATCTATCCGTGTGGTCACTACCAGTGGGTGTTGTCTCGCTTCCATCTCTGTCCTCCTATGGCGTGCCAAAGACCTGGGCGACGATCTGGATGGCCCGTTCCTCTCCTACCAGCCCGACGAGTTGTCGGTGGTAACGGTCCATGTTTTCCATCCTCGCCGAGATGTACTCATGCCTGGCGACCGCCGCCAGGCCCTCCAGCCCGCGTCGGGCTGCGATATATTCTGCCTCGATCTGGTTCCTGAGTTGTGCAACGTCACTTATAGGTGTATCCATCCAATCTCCTTCTTCTCTACGCTATGACAACAAATACCTCAATGTAAGATAGTTTCATAGCATCTTCCAACTGCCTTACTCTAACTATTCAATTGACTGATACGCTTAGTTTGCCATGGATGCAAAAGGAAACACAGGTACAAATCGTACTTGAGAACGTACAGAGTTTATGGTACGATTTGGGTACGTAGTTTGGACAGATGGTAAAGGAGGCTCCAATGGATTTTCCTACACTGCTGAAGACATAGCGTAAAAGTATGGGTTGGACACAAGAAAAGATGGCGCAAAAGTGGTCCTATTCCTTCGAAACGATTTCTGCCTGGGAACGAGGGAAAAGAAGCCCTGGTAGCCAGGAAATACCACGGCTAGCAAAGCTCTTAGAAATAGAGCCAGAAGAATTGGCAGAGATTGTTATAAACAGCCGAGAACAGCCTTACATACGCAAAACTCATGTAGCCCAATATCAAGAGACCCGCACAACCTGGAAAACGAGTTTTGAAACCTGGGGAGAACTCCAACGCATTTACCGCACAAGGACAGAGTTCATTCGCGATTTTTCCTATCCTCGCATGTTTGAGAACGCGCATTCAATTATCGCAGTAGGGATTAGCCTAAATACGGTAAGTATGAATTATAGCAGAGATGATTTGATAAAATCGGTTTTTGAAGAAAAATGCGTATTTCAATTGTGTTTCCTGGATCCAAATGGTAAAAACTGTGCTGAGCGTGAAGAAGAAGAAAGTTACCCTGGAGGAACGCTAGCGAGTCTTACGAGTTTCAACATCCATATTATGAAGGCAATTCGCAGCCAGATCGAAAAGATAGACCCTGAACGCTGCAAGCAGATAGAAATCAAGACATACGATATGGTACCTCGTTACAACATTTACATCGTAGATGATACACTAATGACAGTTCAAGGTTACGGATACGGAAGAGGTGAAGATACGCCTATACTAGTCTTAAAACGAGCAACTGTAAATGGCCTCTTTGATTTCTATGTGTCAGAGGCAAAACATATTTTCGAACATTCAATAGAGATCAGCGAAAACCCAATCATTAAAAAATGAGAACCCTGATAGCACGAAAAGCGAAATAACCCTATGACTACTATCGATCATCGTGGCCATGACCTCGTTATCATGCCTGACGAAGAGCTGCTGCGCCTGCCGACGGCTGACCTGCTGCGCGCACTCTTTGGCACACACTTGCCAGCGGATGTGTCCGCGGCTATGGGACGTGATAAGCGCGCGGCTTTTTTGCGCACGCAGCCGTTGCATTTTCAGGCCGTGAAACAGGCTTTGCGGGCGCAGGGTACGCCGTTTAGCGTGGCCTTCGAGGAGCGGCCAGCCCTGCCCTTCGCGACAGACCTGCAAATGGAGCCGCGACCGTATCAGGACGAGGCTCTGGGGTGCTGGCTGGCCCAGGGGAGCGCCGGCGTGGTTATCTTGCCCACGGGAGCCGGCAAAACCCTGGTGGCCGCCATGGCGATCCACGAGACGGGGCTGTGGTCGCTGGTCGTGGTGCCGACACTCGATCTCCTCCAACAGTGGCGCGCGGCCCTGGCTTCCGTGCTCGCTGTGAGCGTCGATGATATTGGCACATATGGCGGCGGCGAGAAAGAGATGAAGCCAATTACCGTTATTACGTATGACTCCGCGGCTATCCATGCACGCGAACTCAAACGCTTCGGCCTGCTGGTCTTCGACGAATGTCACCACTTGCCTGCCCCCACCTATCGCTTGATTGCTGAGCGCGCCTTCAGCCCTCTGCGCTTAGGTTTGAGCGCCACGCCAGAGCGCAGCGATATGACGCACCTCGACCTGGAGCGCCTGATCGGGCCGGAAGTCTATCGACGCTCGCCGGCGGAACTGACCGCCGGGCGCTACCTGGCGCAATATCAAGAGGTGCGCGTCGATATCGCGCTGTCGAGCGAGGATGAGGCGCGCTATGCCGAACAGAGGCGCATCTATCGCGCGTTTCTACAGCGCCGCCACATCGTCATTCGTTCCCCGGAGGACTTTCAGCAGAAGGTGATCTTTCATAGCGCGCGCGACCCCGAAGCGCGCAAAGCCATGCTGGCCTGGCGCGAGGCGCGTCATATCGCTATGAACGCGCCCGCCAAATATAGCGAGATCGAGCGCCTGCTGGGGCTGCATGCCGCCGATCTGGTGATCCTCTTCTCGGAGTACAACCAGGTGGTAGATGAGATCAGCCGCCGTTTCTGCCTGCCGAGCATCACCTACAAGACGCCCACCGAGGAACGGCGCGCCATCCTCGACCGCTTCCGCTCAGGGCAGTACAGCAAGCTGGTCAGCGGTCGCGTACTCAACGAGGGCGTGGATGTACCCGATTGCCGCGTCGCCATACTCGTCAGCGGCAATAGCACCAAGCGCGAATATATTCAGCGCCTGGGCCGCATCTTGCGCCCAAAGTCTGGCCAGGCCCTGTTGTACGAACTGGTGACGGCCAGTACGATGGAAGAGGACATGGCAAAACGCAGAAAGTAGGCGCCGGTAAAGTCTTCTGTAAGCATACAAGCAGTCTTCTCTAAGAGTACATCTGGCCCTTCTTTCTGAAGCTGTATCATTCTGCTTCTGCGCATATTAATTTGTGTGAATGAGCTTATTGCTGGTGAACTTTCAAGGAGATGTGTGTGAAGCCATACTGAAGGCGGAGTCTGTATCCTTTCCTGAGGAAGTGCTGGTGTCCAGAAGGGCCAGAGTCAATATGTTCTTTGCTCTGTATCTCCTATAAGCAATTCCTCCTCTATATTCGTATTGATAAGAAAGGACTCACATGAGCCGTCAAAAACTCTTGACGCGGCTATTTGCTGCTCTTGCCGTGGTGATGATAGCAGCCCTCGTCTGTACCGCATTGGTGATGAATGCTACCCAAACGCACGCGGCCGGCGGTAAAGGCAAAAGCACGCCGCGTTTTGTCCATTTCCACCACAATTTTTCTGATGCGAGCCTGGCCTCTACCTCTTTGAAACACTGGTCATCGTCATTTGTCTCCGGGGGCAAGACGTTTAAATATACGATGGTTGGCACGAACCCCACCAAAGGGTCACATACCTCTAAGATTCCGGTCACTGTTGTGCCGCTGATCCTGAAGTTCTCCAATGGGGCGTCTTTCGATGGCACGCAGAAGGTGGCGGGAACCACGCAGTCGCCCATCTTCCAGTCAGCGCCATTTATCAGTGGTACCACGCAGTACGGCGATGCCATTCAGCGCGCGGAGTTCTGGAACAGCGTCTCGACCACGAGTCCTAACTATCATGTGCTCCTGGGCACCCCCACCGTTGCTCCTGCCATCACCATCCAGGTGCCGGCCGCAGATGGAGCCACGGCGAAAGATTCTTCGAGCGGCAAGACTATTGGCATCATTGATATCAACTGGTTTGATCCGCAAATACAGACCCTGCTGGTTTCGCAGCATTTTACCTCCAACGTGCTGCCGATCTTCCTCTCCAACAATGTCTACCTGTCAAGCGGCGCTCCCAGCATCAGCAATTGCTGTATCGGCGGCTATCACAATGCCACCTCCGCCCAGAAGACCGCGCAGACCTACATCTGGACCACTAATGCCGATGCGGGTATCGAGGGTGGCTTCGGCGAGGATGTCAGCGCGCTGAGCCATGAGCTGGCCGAGTGGCTGAACGATCCATTCACCAACAACACGGTGCCCAACTGGATCTCCCCGATTGCTCAGCAATATGGATGTAACAACTTCCTTGAGGTTGGCGATCCCCTGGTTGGTGTCGTCTTCACGGTCACTGGTTTCAGCAGCTCTCACCTACAGGACGAGGCCTTCTTCTCCTGGTTCGCGCGCCAGTCGCCCTCGATTGCCATCAATGGAAAATATACCTACCTGGGTACATTTACACATCTCTCGAAAGTGTGCTAGGC
>JBDTHH010000655.1:0-11439 GCA_039937055.1 Ktedonobacteraceae bacterium
ATAAATTGCGCCGGACGCGATAAATCGAGTCCCTACAGGGAATGACGCCCTCCTTAAGCGCAGTTGTTGGAGTAGTACCCCTACACATCACGCTGAGAGGCGCTGCTGCTGCCCAGCAGGACGCAGCGGCCCTGGCGCACGAACGAGGCGAGAAGCTGGGCTTTGTCGGCTACGGTTTCAGCGTCGTCGGATGCAAACACCCAGGCGTTCCACGTCTCCCGGTCTGTGAAGAGGGCCCAGGCGACCGGGGCCACCTGCGTACGGGCGGCGCGCATAATCTCCAGGGCATCGTCCAGGCCAGGTTCAAGCTGCTTGATGGGCTTGAGGCGGTATGCCGTGAGCGCTTCAAACGTGCAGATGGCCTGCACTTCGCCCTCGATTACCTTACACACGACACCGAGCATAAGTTCCTCAGAACCAAAGGGAGCATTTTCTGCCTCTGCCGGCATAGTCTCCCATACACCGACTACCAGGGAGCATAGCGCGGGCAGCGAGGCTAAAAATGTGCTGATCTGTCGCCTGCCCCAGCCATGCCACGTGTAGGTTTCATCGTTCTGCTCCAGTCGCAAGGCGGCATCAAGCAGCGGCCGCGCCGCCTGCCACAACGGCGAGTCTACGTCAAGCACCTCTAATTCTTCAGCTAACACGCGTGATACCCCTCATGATGAGAGCAGCCAGGAAGTTACATATCCTGGCATGCCCCTCTCGTCTCGTCATCTTCCCATATCTTAGCACCCAGGAAGCAAGGAGGGAAAGGGGAAAGAAGAGGTTTCTCTTTTTTGCGAACTCATTAATTCAAATGGCAATGAAGCACCCGAACCGGAGCACTATTGTGAGTGCGTCTCTTGAACGAATATAATGATCTCTGACAAAGGGAGTCAGCCTGGAGCCACTCTGACACCCAGGAACGACATCAGCTAGAAGGAGACCACATGGCAACCGAGGACAACGTCGAGACGACGATGACTGGTGGAGTAACTCACCGGTTCATCGAAACCAACGGCATCCGTATGCACCTGGCCGAACAGGGACAAGGCCCACTCGTGCTGCTCTGCCACGGTTTTCCTGAGAGCTGGTACTCATGGCGCTTCCAATTGTCGGCTCTGGCTGAAGCTGGCTATCATGTTGTGGCCCCCGATCAACGCGGGTATGGCCAGACCGACCGCCCCGACCCCATTGAAGCGTACACTATCTTTCACCTCGTTGGTGATATGGTGGGCTTGCTGGATGCGCTCGGTGAGGAGCAGGCCATCATCGTAGGCCACGATTGGGGCGCGAATGTGGCCTGGAACGCGGCCCTCATGCGACCAGACCGCTTTCCGACTGTCATCGTCCTGAGCATTCCTTATGCACCACGCGGCCCGGCACATGGACCACATGCTACTATTCGTCCGACGGAAGCCATGAAGCGCATGGCCGGCGACCGCTTCTTTTACCAGCTCTATTTTCAACAACCGGGTGTCGCCGAGGCGGAACTGGAGCGAAATGTGCGCACAACCATGCGCCGCCTGTTGTATGCAGCCTCTGGAGATGCGCTCCCCTCTGAAAGCTGGAAGCCCATCTTACCCGATACTGACACAGCCATGCTCACATCAATGGTAGATCCCCAAACCTTACCTGGCTGGTTGACCGAGGCGGATATCGACTTCTATACCGCGCAATTCCAGCACACAGGCTTTCGTGGCGGCCTCAACTGGTATCGCAACTTCGACCGGAACTGGGAACTCCTCGCCCCGTACAGCGGAGCAAAAATCACCCAACCCACACTCTTTATCTGGGGAGAGCGTGATCCCATATTCCAGGTCCCAGGTTCGAGCCAACGCTTAGAGCGGATGGCAAATTTCATTCCCAACCTGCGCACGGTGGCTCTTGCCGGCTGCGGACATTGGGCACAGCAGGAACGCGTAACCGAGGTCAACGAGGCTATACTGGCATTCCTGCAGGATCTCTAGGCAGCGGTCGAAGCCGTTTCCTTTTATCTCCCTTTTCCTGGATTTTTCAAAATGCGGTCTGGAGCCATGTAATCCCGTTGCCTGCCTCGATCACTTGACGGTGGAATGCGCGGAGCGGTTCCCGTAATGATGGTACAATACGAGGAGCAACGAAAGATGCATGTACCGGCTAATGGTCAGGTGCGGTCGAGACAAAGGAGGAGCGTATGGAAAAGATTCGCTCAAGCGATGGAACATCGATTGCCTATCAACGCAGTGGGCATGGATCTCCATTGATCGCGGTTCATGGGACTACGGCAGACCATACCCGCTGGATGCCCATTCTTCCTGTGTTGGAACGCTCCTTTACCGTTTATACACTAGACCGACGAGGGCGAGGAGAAAGCGGTGATACCAGGCCATACACCATTAAGCAGGAATTCGAAGACATTCTTGCCCTGATTGACTCGATACCTGAAACAGTTTTTCTCCTGGGGCATTCCTATGGGGCAATCTGTTCCCTTGAAGCAGCGCGACGTACCACACGCATAAGGAAGCTTGTGCTGTATGAACCTCCCATTCGCCTGGGCCCCGAGCACTACTCACCCGAAGTGCTGAGCAAGCTCCAGACATTGCTCGATGGAGGTGAGCAAGAGGAAGCACTTATCACCTTTCAACAGGAGATAGTGCGTGTCCCTCCCCATGAACTCGCGCTTCTGCGATCTTCACCAAGCTGGCCAGCCCGTATCGCAACAACACATACTATGGTCCGAGAATTGCGAGGGGCAAATGCGTATGTCTTTGAGGCGACACGCTTTCGGGACCTGAAAACTCCGACGCTCTTGCTTTTAGGAGGGGATAGCCCGGCGTATTTTAAAGCAGCGATAGAGGCCGTCCATGATGCATTGCCAGAGAGCCAGGTGCGTATCATGGCAGGACAACAACATGCAGCCATCAACACAGCACCAGAGCTATTCACGCGCGAGGTTGTTGAGTTCCTCGCTCAAGTAGACTAACTCGTGTATTTCGAAGTACTCGTTTCTTCCTGCTCAGTCACACCTTTTACGCGCAAGCTCGACAGTAGTCAGCTTGAAAAAATGTGATATAACACCAGAAAGATCACATAGAGAAGGGGACAACAAAAACTATGACTACTTCAGCAGCGAATCCGCAGGTAGAGGCTATCCGCACGCGGGTGCGGGAGGACTACGCCGAGTTAAACCAGTTCATCGATGGGCCGCTGGCGGGCCTGGACCCGAACAAGCTCTATCAATCACCTGACGGCACGGAATGGACAATTATGCAGAACCTGGCGCATATCGTGGAGTTTATGCCGTACTGGTCGGACGAGGCGGCGAAGCTAGTAGCCACGCCAGGGCAGAGTTTTGGGCGCACTATGGAGCACGAGGGGCGGGTCAGCGCCATTCGCGAACATGGCACCGATAATCTGGAGCAACTGCGCGCGCAGTTGCCCACAAGCTATGCCCACCTGCAACGCGTATTGGGTGGGCTTACAGACCACGATCTTACACTGACAGGGCGACACTCAAGGTTCGGTGAGCGCGACCTGGCCTGGTTTATCGACGAGTTCATTACACAGCACCTGGCGAACCATGTAGCGCAGCTTAAGGCATGTTTGACCACCATCGAATGATAGGTGAGAACTGATGTCAGACTACATAGACCTCTACGATTACCGTAGGCGGGTCGCGGAACTCTATCGCGAGCGCAACAGGGCCGTGCTGAATGGCGATGATCCCGCGACTATCTTGCGGCGTTTTCGGGTGGGCAGGGATGATCTCTTTGGCAGCCACCCGCAATCGGCGCTGGATGAAGAGCAGCGCAGAACCTTCACGGGCCTGCACTATTTCCCGTATGACCCGGCGCTGTGCGTTAGCGCGGAACTGGATAGCAGCGGAGAGGTAACGCGCCAGCAGGTGACGATGAATGCCAGTGAGCAGATGATGATGAGTACGGTGGGGCGCCTGCATTTTGTGGTAGAGGGCCAGGCTGTGAGTCTCGCGCTCTACTGGCTGGAGATCTATGGCGGCGGACTCTTCCTGCCTTTTCGCGACCTGACCTGCCCGCAGCAGAGCTACGGCGGCGGGCGTTACCTGTTCGATACCATCAAGGGCAGCGATTTTCTGATGGCCCCTGGCACGAGCGATGGGAGCCACATCATGCTGGACTTCAACTATGCCTACAACCCGTCATGTGCATATAATAGTCGCTGGGTCTGCCCGCTGGCTCTCGTAGAGAACAGACTGCACGTCTCTATTCGTGCCGGTGAAATGAAGCATCACGACTAACAACATGATATAATGTTATAAGGCTATTTCGTTTGCACAAACGCACGTGATTCTCACGCAGGCACACGGCTCTTATGGATACACAGATGCTCTCGTTGTTCCTGGGGGGTATTGGTCCCCTGGGTACGCTGGCCCTGCTTATCATCGCCGGACGGATTATCTGGCAGTACCGCGACGGTCGCGTAGGGAGCTACCGCTGGCGCTGCTACATGTTCCGTTTGAGGCAACTTTCGACCATCGCCTGCCTCTTCTTCCTGGCCATGGTCGCCAGCTACATCGTACTGCACGAGGTCTGGGGCTGGCTCTACGTCATCGCCGCGCTCAAAACCGGGTCCTGGTGGCTGCGCTACACTATTGGCCAGCGCATCTAGCACGTTTGTCGGAGAGACGCAGATGTTGGGCAAAGCAATCTTTGGGGAATTGGGTATCATCAGAGAAAGTTGTAAATAACCCGAATGCCTTGGGCAGTTACCACATCCTTGTCGTCTGGATATGATCTGATCATCGACCAGGCATCTGAGCAGGCTGATACACGAGCACAGGCAAGGACTACACCCTTTTGATGCGTTGGAACTGCCGTTCGGCTTCGGGCCTATGTCACGGCCATCCGGCACCGGGCGCAGGTGCCCTGGTGATGAGGACCTGCCCGGTGCGGGCCGCGACTACCTCGTCTACCTGCTCGATACCACGCCACTCGGCAGCGAGTAGGAACAGCGTCTTGCGGTCGGGCCCTCCAAGCATGGTGCCGAAGATAGCGCGGTCGTGCTGGATCCTCTGGAGCACCTCTCCGCCCTCGCGGATTCGGACGACGGCGCCCTTGGGTGAATCGGCGGTCTGGACCCAGATGGCACCCTCGGTATCCATGCAGATGGCGTCTGGGCCGAGGCCCTCCGCCCAGACCCGTCGGTTGGAAAGGCTTCCGTCGGTGGCAATGTCGAAAGCGATGAGCCGCCCGGTGAAGGACTCAGAAATGATCAGGGTCGAGTTATCCGGAGTGATCACCATGCCGTTGGGGAACGCAAAGTCGCCCGCAACCTGGCGGGCCTTGCCATCCGGGGTGACCAGTGCAATGATCCCAGATTGGGGGGGCTTGCCGGCGAGGAATGCGAAGCGAATGCTGGTGACGTAGATGTTGCCGCGGCCATCTACCACGATGTCGTTCCAGAAATCGGCGACCCCGCTGAGGTCGGTATGCCGGACCATCGACCCGTCCGGTTCCATACGAAGAAGCTCCTTGCCGGTGACCAACAGGCGGCCATCGGGCAGCCAGTCGATGGTCCAGCCGAGGCCGGGAGGTCCGTGGCCAGTGACTTCACTGTTGCCATCGAGGTCGACCGCGACGATCTCGCCTGTCCCCCAGTGGGCGAACCACAGCCGGCCGTCGTGCCAGCGGGGCGATTCGACATAGGCAAGCCCGTCCAGCAGGACTTTGGGTTCAGGCATGGGCGATGTGTTTGACATTAGTGCCTCCTGTGTGAATTTTGAGACTTCGTGAGCAGAAATTCTTTGATTTACATTTTAGCCCAAAAACTGGACTGAAAGATAGAAACTTTTGCTCATAATTCAAGCCTATACAGAATATCCAGACAAAAGGGGTGGAACCAATGTGAATCCACATGGATATTACTTGATAACGCGGAACCAAAGATCGGTTCTCGTCGGAGACTCGAATACTCTCGTTCTTTCCAATTCCATCTGCGTGTTGTCTAGAGGCTCGAAAAAGCGCAGACCTTCGCCAAAGAGGACAGGGATGATGCCAATATGGATCTCGTCAACCAGCCCGGCTCGTAGGCATTGCTGAGCGGTATTCGCGCCGCCTACAACCATGACATGTTTGTCGCCTGCGGCGGCTTTTGCCTGTTCAATAGCCCTTTCAATCCCAGAAGTCACGAAGGTTAGCGTCAACTGGTCAAACTCTCGTTTAGCCGCCTTTTCTGGAATATGATGAGTCAGAACAAAAATCGGCACTTGATATTCGTAATCCGTGACATCTCCCTCAGCCATATCATAGGTACGTCGACCCATCACTACTGCGCCTGTCATTTGGATTTCTTCGGCAAGCATCTCTGTTCTTCGCAACGCTTCCAGGTCCGGATACAGACGGCTCACATCACCATTGCGGTCATTCATAAACCAGTCCAGTGACATGGTTGCGCCTACAATAACTTTTCCCATAACACCTCCATGCAATAAGTGAACGTTTCTTCCTCATAAGTTTACTCGCTTCCACCGAAAAAAACTTCTCCCATCTTGCTATTTCTCTGCTCCTCCTCTTTCTCCATTCTCGCACTAGCTCATCATGTGACCGCTCTGTGATGCACACATAGCACGCTTGTGATGCGATTGTGACTGCGCAATCATATCCTGGGATGGAACAACTTACATACACTTCCCTGATTGAATAGTCACACACCACACGCAACTGGAACGGACATATTGGAGGTCAATGATGGAACGCACCTGGGTCACGATAGAAGGCAACGAAGCAGCGGCCAATGTTGCCCATAAATTGAGCGAGGTAATCGCGATTTACCCGATTACTCCCTCGACGCCGATGGGTGAATTGGCGGACGCCTGGTCAGCGGCGGGCCAGGAAAACCTGTGGGGCACGGTCCCGCTGGTCATCGAGATGCAGTCTGAAGGCGGGGCCGCCGGCGCGATCCACGGGGCACTCCAGACGGGGGCGCTGGCCACGACGTTCACCGCCTCGCAGGGCTTGCTCTTGATGATCCCCAACATGTATAAGATCGCCGGTGAACTCACCTCCACAGTGTTTCACGTAGCCGCGCGCTCGCTGGCCGCGCAGGGGTTGTCGATCTTCGGCGACCATTCTGACGTGATGGCCACGCGCTCAACCGGTTTTGCGCTGCTGGCATCAAACTCGGTGCAGGAGGCGCAGGACATGGCGCTGATCGCGCACGCATCCGCGCTCAAGGCACGCATCCCCTTCCTGCACTTCTTCGACGGCTTCCGCACCTCGCACGAAATCAACAAGATCGAGCAACTGAACAGCGAGGATCTGCATGCCATGATCGATGACGACCTGGTACGCGCTCATCGAGCGCGTGGCCTCTCGCCGGATCATCCCTTCATCCGGGGCACCGCGCAGAACCCCGATGTGTACTTCCAGGCGCGTGAGACCGTCAACCCCTACTATTTGGCCTGTCCAACCATCGTGCAGGAAAGCATGGATACTTTTGCCGGCCTGGTCGGACGGCAGTACCACCTGTTCGATTACGCCGGCGCGCCGGATGCCGAGCGCGTGATCATTGTGATGGGGTCTGGCGCCGAGACCGTCGAGTCCACCGTTAATTTCCTGGCGGCGCGCGGCGAGAAGGTGGGCGTCGTCAAAGTTCACCTGTTCCGCCCGTTCTCCGTTGAGCTCTTCCTGCACGCGCTGCCGGCCAGCGTCAGGGCCATCGCCGTGCTGGACCGCACCAAGGAGCCGGGCAGCGTTGGCGAGCCGCTCTACCTCGATATCATCGCAGCCCTGAACGAGGGCTGGAGCGGCGACAGGACGCCACGCGTGATCGGCGGGCGCTACGGTCTCTCCTCGAAGGAGTTCACGCCGGCAATGGTCAAGAGCATCTTCGATGAGCTGGACAAAAGTCGTCCCAAAAACCACTTCACCATCGGCATCAACGACGATGTGACGCATACCAGCCTGGCATACGACCCGACATTCTCCATCGAGGACGCGGAGACCATCCAGTGCGTCTTCTGGGGACTGGGGGCCGATGGCACCGTCGGAGCCAACAAGAACTCGATCAAGATCATCGGCGAAGAGACCGCCAACTACGCCCAGGGCTACTTCGTCTACGACTCCAAGAAATCCGGATCGGTCACGATCTCCCACCTGCGTTTCGGGCCACATCCCATCCGCGCGCCGTACCTGATCGACCAGGCAGGTTTTGTGGCCTGCCACCAGTTCGCCTTCCTGGAGCGACTCAACGTTCTCAAGTATGCCAGGCCGGGCGCGGTCTTCCTGCTCGACAGCATCTACGGGCCAGATGAGGTCTGGGAGCATATGCCGGTGGAGATCCAGCAGACCATCATTGATAAAAAGCTGCACCTCTACGTCATCAACGCGCATAAGGTCGCGCATGACACCGGCATGGGCGGACGCATCAATACCGTGATGCAGACCTGCTTCTTTGCTATCAGCGGTATTCTGCCGCGCGAACAGGCTATTGCTGAGATCAAACGCAGCATCAAAAAGACCTACGGCAAGCGTGGTGAGGCGGTGGTACAACGCAACTTCCAGGCGGTCGATCAGACCCTGGAGCACCTGCACGAGGTCGAGACTCCCAGCGTCGTGGGCGCGCGCGAGCCTGCGGCGGTGGGCGCGGGGGCAGGAAAGCGCTCTTTGCTCTCGCTCCCCATGTTCAAGCAGCGGCCGCCAGTCCCGGACGAGGCGCCAGACTTCGTGCGCAACGTTCTTGGGCCGATGATCACTGGCGACGGCGATGACCTGCCGGTGAGCGCGCTGCCCATCGATGGTACCTACCCCACGGGGACGGCCCGCTGGGAGAAGCGCAACATCGCGCTGGAGATCCCCACCTGGATATCCGACCTGTGCATTCAATGTGGCAAGTGCGCCATGGTCTGTCCGCACAGCGTCATCCGCACCAAAGTCTGCGAGCCGGAGGCTCTGGCCGGGGCGCCTGAGGCTTTCCTGTCGATGGACGCGCACTACAAAGAGTTCCCGAACATGAAGTACGTATTGCAAGTCTCGCCCGAAGACTGCACGGGGTGTGGCCTGTGCGTCGAGGCCTGTCCGGCCAAGGACAAAAGTATGGTTGGGCGCAAGGCCATCAACATGACCCCTCAGCCGCCCATTCGCGAGCGCGAGAATGCCAACTGGGAGTTCTTCTCCGCGCTACCAGAGGTCAGCCATACCAACCTTAACATGGGCGCGATTAAGAACGTGCAACTGATGGAGCCGCTCTTTGAGTTCTCCGGCGCCTGCGCGGGCTGCGGAGAGACGCCATACATCAAGCTGGCAACGCAGTTGTTCGGGGAGCGCATGCTTGTGGCCAACGCCACCGGCTGCTCGTCGATCTATGGCGGCAACCTGCCCACCACCCCCTGGACCACCAACGACGCTGGTCGCGGCCCGGCCTGGTCCAACTCGCTGTTTGAGGACAACGCCGAGTTCGGCCTGGGTATGCGCATCACGCTGGATAAGCAGCAGGAATACGCCAGCGAGCTGCTGCGGCAATTTGCAGACGCCGTGGGACCAGAACTGGCCCAGACCATCCTGGAGGCCGACCAGTCGAGCCAGGTCGGCATTCAGGCGCAGCGGGAACGCGTCGCTCTCCTCAAAGAGCGCTTGCAGGCCCTTGAGAACACAAAGAAGAGCGGACTTCCGCTCAGCCGCCTGCGCGACCTACTGAGCCTGAGCGAGACGCTGGTGCGCAAGAGCGTATGGATCATCGGCGGCGACGGCTGGGCCTACGATATCGGCTACGGCGGGCTGGACCATGTGCTGGCCTCAGGGCACAATGTCAACGTGCTGGTGTTGGACACCGAGGTCTACTCTAATACAGGCGGGCAGGCCTCGAAATCCACGCCGCTGGGAGCCGTGGCCAAGTTCGCCGCGCGGGGCAAGGAGACGGCCAAGAAAGACCTGGGCCGCATCGCCATGTCCTATGGTAACATCTACGTCGCGCGCGTGGCTATGGGGTCCAACGACCAGCAGACGCTGCGCGCCTTCATCGAAGCCGAGGCCTATGATGGGCCATCGCTGATCATCGCCTACAGCCACTGTATCGCGCATGGCTACGACATGGTCAAGGGCCTGGAACAGCAAAAGCTGGCGGTGCAGAGCGGCGCCTGGAACCTGTATCGCTTCAACCCCCAGTTAGCGAAAGAGGGCAAGAACCCGCTGGTGATCGACTCCAAGGCGCCATCGATCCCGCTGGAACAATATGCCTACAACGAGACGCGCTATCGCATGCTCACGCAGAGCGACGAACATCGCGCCGAGGACCTGATGAGGCACGCCAAACACGATGTGCAGGAGCGCTGGAAAGAGTACCAGCGCATGGCCGAAAGCTACCCACCTGTCGAGGGGAACGGCCAGGGCAGCCACGGGACCGAGAAAACAAAGTAGAGAGGAATAAAGCTATGCCAGACCTGACAACGACCTACATGGGACTTGAACTAAAAAACCCGCTGGTGGCTTCGGCCTCGCCGCTCTCAAAGAAGCTGAGCATGGTGCGCCGCCTGGAGGACGCGGGTGCGGCCGCCATCGTGATGTATTCACTATTCGAGGAACAGATCACGCACGAGAGCCGGGAGCTGGATCACTTTCTTGAGCGCGGCACCAACTCGTATGCCGAGTCGCTGAGCTACTTCCCCGACCTGGATTACTACAACCTGGGGCCGGAGCCGTACCTGGAGCACCTGTACAAAGTCAAGCAAGCGGTGAGCATTCCGGTGATCGGCAGCCTCAACGGCATCTCATCGGGCGGCTGGGTGGAGTACGCACGCAAGATAGAGCAGGCGGGAGCCGATGCGCTTGAGCTGAACATCTACTACCTGCCGGCCGATCTCACTTTGAGCGCCACAGAACTGGAAGATACGTACGTCAAGCTGGTCCAGGACGTGCGGGCGGTGATACAGATTCCGATCGCGCTCAAGCTCAGCCCCTTCTTCACCTCGCTGCCACATATCGCGGCGCGCTTCGTAGACGCCGGTGCGAACGCGCTAGTACTGTTCAACCGCTTCTACCAGCCCGATTTCGACCTGGAGGCGCTGGAAGTCGTGCCGAACCTGCACTTGAGCACCTCCGAGGACCTGCGCCTCCCGTTACGCTGGATCGCCATCCTCTACGGGCGCATCAAAGTCGACTTCGCGCTTACCAGCGGTGTGCATACCGCGCACGATGTCATCAAGGCCGTGATGGCCGGAGCCAGCGCCGCCATGACCACCTCCGAGTTGCTAGAGCACGGGCCTGCGCGCATCGGGGAGATCCTGCAGGACACCTATCTGTGGTTGGAAGAGCACGAGTACATCTCTATCAAACAGATGCAGGGCAGCATGAGCCAGCAAGCGGTGGCTGAACCCGCCGCCTTCGAGCGCGCAAATTATATGAAGGCGCTCAAGACGTTTGATAACCTGGTCTATTAGGCATCGTAGGCCATGGTTTCGGCTCCCCTTCGGCTCCCCTTGCCCGCCGACAATGCCTCGCCCGT
>JBDTHH010000656.1:0-4946 GCA_039937055.1 Ktedonobacteraceae bacterium
TCTGATATGCGCTCATGGAATGATGATACCACGAATCAAGGTCCTTCTGCGTTCCTACGTGGGATCGCCCAAACCGTATTTTTTACTGAGTTCCGCGTGGGTCTCTTCCAGGTGTTGCGCCGTGACCAGGGTATCCACTTTATTCTGGAGATACTGGCGGGCGGGATGGCCCAGGCGGCGATCGAGAGCGAGGGCCTGCAACCAGCGGTCAAGCGCCTCGGCAGACTGGCCGCGCGCGTGACAGAGGTCGCCCTGGCGATGGAGCACGGCGCGTAACTCGGCCGGGGTGTCGAGGTCGGTGGCGATCTCAGCGGCGATCTGGTAGTAGTGCTCGGCATCGGCAAAAGATCGCATGACACGCGCCACATCGCCCAGGCCACGCGATGCGCGACCCTCCAACTGGCGCACGCCCTGCTCGTGTGCGAGGGAGAGCGCCTGCTCGTAGTATTCTTTGGCGGCCAGCGGCTCACCCTCGTCGAAGGAGAGCGCGCCCTGAGCATTCACCACACGCGCCAGGTCCACGCGGTCCCCCAGGGCACCGAAGATAGCGGCAGCCTTCTCATAGTAGCTGCGCGCATCGCCATAGTTGTGGCGCTCGCGCAGGATATCGCCCATCGCGCGCAAGGCCCAGCCTTCACCGCGCCGGATGCCCTGCTCGTGGAAGATGACAATAGCATTGTGGCACGCACGCTCCGCCAGGTCGAGCTTGCCCCTGTCCGTGTACACCACGCACTGGTCGGCGGAGACCCAGGCCTGGCCCGAACGCAGGCCCAAGGTGGTAAAGAGACGCAGGGCCTCATCGTAGTCCACGAGCGCCTCGCTATAGTGGCCAAGGGCTTCGTGGACGGTTCCCCGGTCGCGCAGCGTCCAGGCGCAGCCTTCATCATTGTAGAGGTCGCGGAAGCCGCGCAGGGCCATATCGAAGCGTCCCAGGGCATCATAGTACTTTCCATAGCCGCGGCTGACCTGGCCCTGAACCATCTGCATCCAGGCCTCGCCCTTCTTGTCGCCGGTCTCGCGGAAGAGGTCGAGCGCCTCCTGGGCATACTGGGTGGCCTGCTGAAAATTCCCCTCTTCGCGACAGAGCATCGCCAGTTCGTAGAGCGCCCAACCAGCTTCGTCGCTTTCCTGCTGCTCACGATGCAAGGTCAAGCTGCGCGTGAGACAGCCCACCGCCTCGGCATACTTGCCAAGCTGGCGCAGGATCGCGCCCAGGCAGCACTGGATCTGGCCCTCGCCCGTTTTATCTTTGAGGCGCAGCGCGTGGAACTCGGCCTTGCGCAACATGGCCAGCAGTTGGGGAGCGTGACCCCGGCCGCTTAAATCCCACGAGGCGCGCACAGCCAGACGCACAGCCTCCTGAAGATCCTGTGGTTCGCCGGCGCCCTCCAGGTGTTCAAAGGCCGCGAACCACTCCTCCGGGCTGGGATGGGGCAGGCTGAGATAGTAGGCGGCCGCCACGCGATGGACGCGGCCACGCTCCTCCTGGGGCAGGTAGGAGAGCGCGAAATTGCGCACCTGCGCGTGAATGGTGTAGACGCGCCCATCGAAGCCCATAAACGAGGCCTGCACCAGCTCATCGCGCGCCGCGCGCCAGTTCCTGGCAAGCTCGCGCGGCGCCGCCTCCCCGGCGAGACGCAGCGTCTCGGCAGGAACAATATCCAGGTGGTGCTCGCGCTCCAGGGAGACCGGCTCCTCGGACGAGGGCTGCGACTCAGGCGCCACCAGCATCACAATTTGCTTGCTGCTGAACGGCAGCTTGAAGGTGGCGAGGTAGGAGAGGAGCAGGCGCGCCGATGGGCTCAGGCGCAGATAGGCTACCTCTAGCACGGCCCAGATGCCCGCCAGCGGCGTATCGCGCAACTCATCGCGCACCTCCTCCAGGGAGCGGGTGGCGGCCTCCGGCGTATAGACCTTCCCGCCAATCGAATGCGCCGTGCCGAAAATCAGTTCGGCCCCCAGTGGATAGCCATCCAGCAAGGTGCAGATCTCGCGCAAGGTCTCCTGCTGCACGGGATCATCGAGGTGAATGCGCTTATCCAGGCCGCTCTCGGCCGCCAGTTCGGTAAAGAGCTTGAGCAGTTCCTCGTCGTTCATCTTGCCCACGCTGTACTCATACCAGCGACACGAAGCCCCCTCCAGTACACCCATGGCAGCAGGATTGGAGCGCGATGTGAGCATGACCACCGCCTGCTCCGGCAGGTCGCAGAGGAAGCGCAGCCAGGCTTTGATCTCTGCCTGCTCCTTGACCTCCTCGAAACTGTCGATCAACAGCAGGCAGGGCAGCTCGCGGCTCACACGCGCACGGAAGGCGTTGAGCACCAGACGCTCGCGATGGTTCACGTCTGGCGTGTGCAGGGAGCGTGTGGAGACATTCGGCAGGTAGTGCGCGATCTCGATCAACGCCTCAGCAAATAGCTTACCTCCCTGCAGCGAGATGCCGATGACGCCGCCGGGACCGGGGAACTTGCTCTGGTTACGGCGCACTACCTCGAAGGCCAGCGCGCTCTTGCCGATGCCGGCGGGTCCTGTGAGCGCGAGGTGGCGCATGCCGGGACGCAGTTTATACTGGCCCTTTGACTCTAAGCGCTGCTCCTCACCCCTGGCGGCGGCGGTCAGCAGCGCGCCCAGGTCCTGCACCTCCTGCTCGCGTCCCACAAAGTTGGTCGAGGCTCCCAGGTGCGCCAGGGGATGGTCACTCTCATCGAGATCATCCTGGTGCGCCAGCAGCGCCACTGGCCCCTCCTGCCCTTCGCTGACGTGACGATAGAGCACTGGAATGAACCAGCCCTTTTGATGCATGGGCAGCATGGCATGGCGCGCGCGCGAGAGTGCCTCCTCCAGCGTGCGCCCATCGGCCAGCGCCTCGTAGAAGTGGAACATGAATGTCGGGCTTAGATCATCTTGCAGCGAGAACGGCATGGCCACCACCGCCGGCACCTGGGCGGTCACCAGGGCCGTCGCCAGCGTGGTATCGAAGGCCACGCGCTGATGGCGCGCGCTCTCGCCTGTCAGCGTGGCGGTCTCGCAGGCTGAGAACACAGCCAGCCGCACGTCGCTCGTCATGAAGAGATCGCGCAGGGATTGCGTATCGATATAGCGATTGCTGCCCTCATCATTGCAGAAACACAGGTAGGTCTGCGCCTTCACGCGATTGAGCGATGTGCCACAGGTGACGCACTTGCGCTCATCAGGCTCATTGAGCGCGCTACACTCCTCCCGTGGACAGAGGCGACCATGCGCGCCGTGCCCATCGAAATGCACGATATAGCAAGGGGCGCGCGTCTCGCTGTCGTCAAAGATGCCGACGCCACCATAGGAGTTGAGATAGCGCACGAGTTCATCGAAAGTCGCTGGCTCCAACCTGTTCAAGCTCAACTGGCCGCTCTCAAGCAAACGAGAAAGTCCTCGCTTGAGCGCCTCAAAACTGCGCTCAATCTCTAAGGGCGAGCAGTCGCAGGGCGAGGCGCCGATATAGAGCATGCTCATCGGTGGATGCACTGGCAGTTCACAGCCGACGGGGGCATCCGGGCGCAGTAGCATACGCGTGAGCGTAAACACGCCAGAGGCCAGCAAGAAGTGCTCGCCATTGTGCAGGAGTTCCCAGGGATAACGCGCGAATTCGGCGCATTCAGGCGTAAAGCTAAACGTCAAGGCTACGGTGCCACGCCTGCGCAGGGTCCGTTGAATAACACTGCGCAGCACGGCCCGTACCGGCTGATCCGAGGGTTCGCGCACGCTGCTACCGGAAGTGCTGGCACTGCATAACGCTAAGAAGAGACGCTCTCCAACGTCACGCAATTCAGCATCGCCACTCTCCAGGCTATTGAGTTTCTTCTGCAAGGCGTTGAGTTGCCTGGAGGTGAAAGGAGGAACAAAGCTGCCGCTGACAACACGCCCGGACCAACTCTCCTTTACCTCGACCCCAAAAGTGTTATCATCGCGGCTCCGAAATAAAAGGTTCAGTGTCTCGCCCATGAGTGCGGTTTCTCTCGCATTCTGTGTTAGCTGGCAGAGAAATTACATACAAAACAGGCATGCTCTACCACTGCAAGTATAGCACATATCTTGTGCAATTTCCGACGCATATCCCTTTGGCATGAATTTTGCCCATGCCTGTCTCCTCATTCGCCCCAGATCAACTCAATCCTGCCGAAGCGCACAACGTTGCCGGCCTGGACGCCGGCCTCCTCCAGCGCCTTTGTGACACCCATCTTCTCCAGCGTCCCCTGCAGGCGGTCCATGCTCTCGTCGCTATCCAGCCTGGTCATATTCACGGCACGCTCTACACGCTTGCCGCGTACCACGTAGACCCCGGCCTCGCGCGACACGACAAAGGCATCTTCCGGCTGCGGACGCAGGACGGGACCCTCCATATCGGGGGCTGGATGCGCGGTCACGCTCTCCGCCTCCTCCTGCCGAATCTCACGCAGGCGCCCGGCGACAGACTGCATCAGCTCCTCGGTCCCCTGGTGCGCGGCCGCGGAGATCGCAAAGGCCGTATACCCGGCCTCTTCAGCCCTGGCCTTGAGCGCGGGCCAGAGGGCCTGAGCTTCGGGCAGGTCCATCTTATTCAGCACCACGATTTGCGGGCGCGTCGCCAGGCGTTTATCATATTCGTGCAGTTCGTGGTTGATGGCCTGGAAATCCTGCCAGGGCTCGCGTTCGGCGGCTCCATCAAGCATGTGGATCAGCAGGCGCGTGCGCTGGATATGGCGCAGGAATTCATGCCCCAGGCCAACACCCTGGGCCGCGCCCTCGATCAGGCCCGGAATGTCGGCGAGCACAAAACTGGCCTCGTCACCGCTGCCAGGTTGACCGACGCCGACGACGCCCAGGTTTGGCGAGAGCGTTGTAAAGGGATAATCGGCAATTTTGGGCTGTGCAGCGGTCACCACTGAGAGCAGGGTCGATTTGCCAGCGTTCGGGTAGCCCACGAGGCCCAC
>JBDTHH010000657.1:0-3931 GCA_039937055.1 Ktedonobacteraceae bacterium
AAAAACCTACCTTTGCGAAGGTGATGGCCTTATGTGTAGTGGCGCCCCTCACGGGCGCCATGCTCCAACTAGATCAGCTTCCATCCGGAGATTACCAGCACTGTGGCTAATACCGGGCGCATGAAACGGTCCGGCATATATTTGCTGACCCGGCTGCCGATCACCACGCCCGGCAGCGAACCGAGCAGCAGCAAGCCGACGATGGGCCAGTTGATGGTTCCGGCGCTGATATAGCCGACAACACCGGCCGTCAGCAGCATAAAGGCCTGAAAGATATCGGTGCCGACCAGTTCTTTCGGTGTGAGCCGGGGGTAGAGGAAGGCCAGCGAGACGATAATCAAGGTGCCGCTCCCCACCGAGGTCAGGCCGACCAGGAAGCCGACGACCGCGCCGACCAGTATCGTGACCAGGGGACGGTAGCGCCTGGCCCACAGGCCCTCTTTCTCGACGCTCGCAGCTTCGCCCTGTGTGGTTCTCTGCTTGTCCGCTACTAGCTTTCTGCGTTCAAGGGACTTCATCAAGTACGGCTTGATGAGGAGCATGATGGCGACGAAGAGCAGCGTAAAACCAATGGCGTGGATGATGACTCCGTTGACGGTGTCTCCATAGTGTTTGCGGATATATTGTACCAGGCCAATGCTTAGCAACGTGGCGGGTACGCTACCGCAGGCCAGCCAGAGCGCCACCTTAAAGTTGACATCCTTCTGGCGGATATGCACGATCGAGCCAACGGCTTTGGTCACAGTAGAATAGGCAATATCGGTTCCAACTGCCCACACGGGCGGTATCCGAAAAAAGAGGATCATGATCGGCGCCAGCAGAGAGCCGCCCCCCATGCCTGTCAGGCCAACAAGGATACCTATCAGTAACCCAACGAGAGAGATACGAAAGTCCACGGTAATCCTCCTGATACGCTAGAGCGTGTCAAACCGTTCAACGAACGTAGCACTCCATTATGCTACCGATTTGAAACTGCTGTTACATTTTCCTGTGCCAAAGAATACCATGGGTCTGTCAGGAAGTCAAGTCACTACCCTTCAAATAATGTGGGCGTTGTGACCAGCGGGCTTAGCTTGCGTGGAGCGCCATCGCGGTACATCAGGTATGGATTTAACGTGCCGTCTTCGCCGGTTGGACTAAGGCTAGCCTCCTGGATGAAGCGCGAAGGAATAGCGTCACTACCCCGGTAACGGAGGATACATGTGAGAAATAGGAAATTCTGAGCGCGCGTGAAGGCCACGTAGGCCAGGCGCCTCTCTTCGGCCAGGCCGGAGAGCACGATGGGGCCGTCCTCGGCCATGGTATACGAGAGCCGGTGGGGGAAGATGCCCTCCGTCAAGCCCATCACGAAGACCACGGGACTCTCCAGGCCCTTTGCCTGGTGGACGGTCATCAGGTGGACACAGTCGCGCTTGTTCTTGCTGCTGGTCTCGGCCTGCTCCTTGAGTTGCGCCATGCCGGTGAGAAAGTGGCGGATGCTGTGGTAGCGCCTGGCAATCTGTAGCAGCTCTTCCAGCTCATCGTAGCGGGCCTCCAGCTTCGCCTCGTCGCGGTGTTTGGGCGCCCCCGGCTCGTCCTCCTGCTCCTCGTCGCTGTGCTTGCCGTCGCTGAGCCGCAGGTGCAGATCGTAGGCTGCCTGGCGTAGCAGCGTGATGGCCTCGGCAGGCTGGTTATGGCACTGTGCCTGCACTCCCTTGATGAGCTTGATGAAGTCTTTGATTGCGAGCTGCTGTTCTCCTGGCACCACGTAGGGCTGCTCTTCACAGAACTGGAGCAGGGGTCGTCCGCCGGCCTGCGCGCTCAGCGTGCCGAAGAACGTTGGCGTAAAGCGGTGGGATGACTTTGTGGTGCGTGTGAAATAGTCGCGCGAGGGGATATTGGCTACCACGCGGAAGGCTGTGTTCTGCTCGCCGCAGTGGATGGGCGTGAAGACATCGTCCCACCTGGCTGGCTGCGGCCCATTGCGCGCCGCCAGGTAGTCCTGCTGGATGCGCACGCCGTCGATCAACGCCAGGTAGGCCAGTATATCGCGGGTGGTCTTGCGCTTGAAGAAGGATGAGCCGCCGACGGTGCGATAGGGGATGCTATTGCGCGCCATAGCGATCTCCAGGGAGGCCAGGTGATGATTGGTGCGCGACAGCACGAAGATATCGCGATATGAGAGCGGCTCCTGCTGTTCGTGCCAGGTGCGCTTGAGCGTAGCGACGCGGGTGGCAATGCCGTCGGCCTCGCTCTCCTGATCGTCGTAGGCGGTGACCTGCACGGGCGCGCCGGCGGGCAGGGTGGCGCGCAGGGCCTTCTTGAAGCCAGGTGTGGCCTCGTTATGGCTGATCAGGTTGTTGGCGGCCTCCAGGATCTGCGGCGTCGAGCGGTAGTTGTGCTCGATAAGGTAGATCTTGCCGTGGGGATACATCTTGCTAAACGAGAGGATCGAGGCCTCCGGGCTGGCACCGCGAAACTGGTAGATTGCCTGATCGGGATCACCCACGATAACCACATTGTGGTGTGGCGCGGCTAGGTGCTGGACGAGCTGGTACTGCGATGGGTTGGTGTCCTGCGTCTCGTCAACCTGGAGGTAGAGGTAGCGTCCCTGCCAGCTCTTGCGGAAGGCCGGGCTGCTCTCCAACAGCAGCAGCGGCACGTAGATCAGGTCGGAGAGGTCGTAGAGCTTCTCTTTCTGCTTGGTCTGCTCGTAGCGCGTAAAGAACTCTTGGTAGCGCTCGGCCAGTTCCATATCGATGCCCATCTGCGAGCGGAAGAACGTCGCCGCCGCCTCTGGCTTCACCAGGCCCTCTTTGGCGCGATCCACCGCGTTGAGCACATCCAGGATCTCGACATCCCAGTTCATGCCCCTGGTGCGGTTGCTGCGCCAGGGGCGTATGATATCCTCGGCCAGCCACTGGCGCGGATCGCCGCTCACCAGGCGCTGGTTAAGTTCCTGGGGCTTCCATTTGAGCTTCTCGCGCAGCATCTGGTGTCCCAGGCCATGAAAGGTCACCACGCGCAGCCCCTTCACATCGCCGGCGGCCAGTCCGCGTGCCTTCAGCGCTTTGAGGGCGCGTTTCTCCATCTCGTTGGCGGCCGCCCGCGTAAAGGTCACGCATAAGATCAGTTCCGGCTCAACCTTTTCGTCGGCGATCAGGCGGACCAGCCGCTGGACGAGGATCGATGTTTTGCCGGTGCCTGCCGCCGCTACAAAGGCTGCCGGCCCCTGGGCGTGAGCGATGGCCGCGAGTTGCTGCGCGTTGGCTGTAAATATATGTGTATGGCTGTGTGCCGCCTGCTTGCCACGTTTTGGTTCCTGGAAAACCATCCTGCTGTACTCTTCCTCACTATACGAGATACACGGGTGTAGAAATCGAACGTGAGACCGTAATATAGCACGGCGCGGCGCGCATTGGCAACATTGTGTGCCACTGAAATAATGTTCACGGATGGTCATAGCCCTTCTGGCAAGCTTGACGCTTTGGGATGTGTGTTCAGGGTCATTCTGTATCATTTCTTGGAGCCGCTGTGATCTGCTATAATATGTTGAGCAATGAGGAAAGGTATTGGATTGAATGGGAAGCCCTGAATTAGTAGAGGTAGCATCTATTCCCGTTGAGAGAGAAAGAAAGAAGATCCAGGTCATTATTTCCGACATTGAGGGCTGCCTTAACCTTAATGAGCATACCTACGATCTAGAAGCCCTGAGCTGGATTAGAATGGCAAATCAGTTAGCGCGAGAAGATAACCCCATTCCTTATATCACAGTTTGTAGTGGACGCCAACATGCGTTTGTAGAAGCTATCACACAAATAATTGCTGGAAGATTACCAGCAATTTTTGAGAATGGGGTAGGACCCCATCACCCGGTGAAGTGAGAACGAATTGAAAAAAGTGACGGTCCCTGGCATGATGTGCTTATGCAAAAAAGTACAACCGAGCCAAT
>JBDTHH010000658.1:0-7545 GCA_039937055.1 Ktedonobacteraceae bacterium
ATCCCATTCACGAGACGGCGGTACGCCAGTTGATGCTGCTCCTGACGCAGCTTGATCGAAGAGGGGAGGCTTTGCAGGCCTATCACCGGCTCAACACAATGCTGCAGCGCGATTACGGGAATGAGCCTTTGCCGGAGACGCGCGAGCTGTACGAGGATCTGCGACAGGGCCATTTCCAGGCGCCACGCCCTAAACTTCTCGCACGCTCTGCCGATGAACCCGACTACCTCTCTCCTTCCCTCATCCAACCGCCCCCTATTTCTGAGATCATAGATACCAACACCTTGCTAGCTACTGAACCTCAAGAAACGCAGGAGTCCTTTCCACGGCCGGTCTTCCAGCCAGGACGTTACAACCAGAGTCCGTTGATCGGGCGCGATCGCGAACTCGCAGATATGCGCCAGGTCATGTCGGCCGTCTCGGGAGGGAGTCTAAAAGAGCGGGTCGCCGGGTTGAATGGAACACAGAACGGAACTCACACGAACTGGCCGGCCCATTTCCTGCTCCTCATGGGAGAGGCCGGCATCGGCAAGACGCGCCTGGCGGAGGAGTTGAGCCACGAGGCCAATACACAAGGGTGGTCTGTAGTCTGGAGCCGATCCTACGAACAAGAAGGCACTATCCCTTACCGGCCATGGACCGAACTGCTGCGTATCCTGCTGCAGGATGTGCCCCCCGATCTCCTTACGGCCAGTCTGAAGGCCCACATGCCAAATTTCGCGGCTACCTCTGGGAACCGCTCGGCTTCTTTGGTTGCACAAGATACAACGTCGACCGATATAACTAGCGCCAGGCTCGAACGGCTCAGCGCGTTGTTGCCTGAACTGCGCGCTATGCTGCCCCAGCTCAACGCCTTGCCGCCGCTTCCTCCTGAGCAGGAGCGCCTCCACCTGTGGGAGGCCACCCTGGGCCTGTTTAGCGCATTGAGCCACACATCGCCGGTGCTCTTAGTCCTGGACGACCTGCACTGGGCCGACGAGAGCAGTCTTGAGCTGCTCGCTTACCTTGCACGCCACCTGCGCGATCAACGAGTCTTGCTCGTGGGTACCTGTCGTGACGTGGAACTGCTGCTCACAACCAGCCTGCGCACACTCATCAACGACCTGCGGCGCGAACAGGCCATCGTCACCCTGCCGTTACAGCCACTCACGCAAGCGCAGATTGCCGAACTGGTTGCGTACCTGCCTGAGAACGTGGTAGAGAGCATTCAGACGCAGGCCGGCGGCAATCCCTTCTTCGCGGAGGAACTCGCGCGCTATACGAGTGGACCCGCCAGCGCCTCCGTCTCCAGCCCACCCGAACTGTCCGCGACGCCCCTACCAGAAACCATCGCCGCGGTGCTTGATCGCCGTCTGAGTCGTCTCAGCCAGGAGTGCCAGGCGCTTTTGGGGAGGGCGGCCGTATTTGGGGGTCCTTTCGAGTTCAATCAATTGCTCTTCATGGACTGCGGCCAGCTCCAGGGCAACAATGAAGACACAGTCCTTGATATGCTCGAAGAGGCACTACGAGCGGGGATCTTGACAGAGGAGGGGATAGGACCGCATGTGACCTACCATTTCTGGCACCCGCTGATCATCAGCCATCTATACGAGCGCCTCTCGGCAGCCAGGCGCGCGCAGCTCCACCGACGCGCGGCCAGTGCGCTCCTGCAACTCCATCCCCAGCGCGAGCGAGAGACCGCGGCCGCCGTCACACATCACCTGATCAAAGGAGGAGGCGATCTACCACAGATCGCGCGCTACGCGGAAATGGCCGGTCACCAGGCATATTCGCTCTCAGCGTATGGAGAGGCGGAGCATTATTACCGTCAGGCCATCCTGGCCCATGCCGGCCTGCTACCGAGCTGGCTGATCAGTCACCAGGACCTCTCTTCGCTGGGAGGATCTCCACAGATGATCGATGAGCAGGGCAAGACCGCGCTCCACCTGCTCGCTATCCCCTCTGAGACCCTCGCTCCGCTGCACCTCGCGCGCTTACTAGAACGCGTAGGTGAATGCAGCATGAAGCGCGGCGACTATGTTGAGACTCGTCACCTGTATGAGCGTGTTCTTGAGCTCCGCATCCAGCAACAGGTTCATACGCTGGAAAATGAAAGCGCAGAGGAGTTGCGCCAGCACCAGCAACGGGAGACGCAGATCCAGGCCTTAATCTGGCGCGAAATTGGCTATGCCTGGGCCAACAACGGCGAATATGCCAACGCCTATGAATGCTATGAGCGTGGCATGCAGGTGATGCGTGACGCCGGCGTGACCTCAGGAGTCGCCTTAGCCTGCCTGATGAGACAAAAAGCTAGCATCTGTTACCTGGAAGGGGAATATGAAGAGGCACGCGGCTGGGTCCATGAAGCACTGGAGATGCTTGAGCAGGCCATACAAAGTCAGCAAGCAACCGGAGGCCAGAGGTATATCGCGGACGGAGAGCTACAAACGCGCACTGAGCAGGCCATTACCGGACACACAGATGAGTTTGGACAATTACACGAGCTTCTCGGTGTCATTGTTGCCAGCACCGGACAATTCAGCGAGGCCCTCGAACACATGCATACCGCTATGGCTATGTATGAGAAGCACGACCTGGTCACCGCCATGACCAAGGTCTGCGGTAACCTGGGCGCGGTCTATATTATGAAGTCTGACTATAGCGAAGCGCAAAGCTACCTGCGGCGCTCACTGGAGCTGGCGGAACGCATGAGCGATCTGCCGAACATGGGCTTTATCATGGGCAACCTGGGCGATATGACAGCACGCATGGGGAATCTGCCAACGGCGGAAGAGTGGTTCAAACGCAGCCTGGCGCTCCTGGAACGCGTGAATGATCGCGCGGGCATGGCCTGGTGCTTTGTCGTCCTGGCGGAAACCTTGCTCAACCAGGCCAAACTTCAGGAGGCATTAGAGTACATTCAGCGCGCGCTCCTCCTGGGACGCGCCATGCACAGTTCGCGTAACATCGCACCCGCGCTCATTGCGCTGGGAAACGTACGTATCTTGCAAGCCATTCTTGCCTGTCAACTGCCTGCTCTCAATGACGCGGTACCCATGCCTGGAGGCCAGGTTGAGGCCAGCGGGCTGCAATCTCCTCCCTGCAAGCGCCTCCTCTTACGAGCCAGGAACACGTTACAGCGCGCGCTCTCCCTTGAGGGATTGGAGGTGGAATTCGCTCTTGAAGGCAAGCTGATGCAGGCCACGGCCCATTTTTTGCTGGATGACCTTCAAACAGCGCGCGAAACAGCACTGACTGTCGTCGTCGAAGCCAAACAGCACGAGCTTCATCTCACTCGCGGCCGTGCTCAACGACTCCTTGGTCAGATCTTTGCCGCCCAGGGGCAACTTGAGCAGGCCGACGAGTACTTTGAGCAGTCGTTACAGGTATGTCGCGAATATGAATTTCGCCTGGACTACGCTCGCGCGTTATATAATTACGTGGTCTCTTTGCTACAACGCGCACCGCTGGACGACGAGACATACCGGCGCGCACTGGCCTACCTGCAAGAGGTCCGCGAGGTATTTATCCAGTCTCACGCGGCTATCGATCTCGAACGGGTTGAGCGCTTACTCGTCACCCTGGAGAATCAGCCTATCGCACACGGGAAGAACTAGCTTTCGCGAACAGGACACAGCAAAAGAAGGAAGGAAACAGTAAGCATCCATGGACAATACACCCAACCAGGCCGGCTCTCAGGAAGAGCCGGCCCAGCAGCTTATACAGATGCAACGCGAGACCCAGGCGAAGATCGCGGGTCTCTTTGCCCCCGAAGACGAGGGCCTGCGCCATGCGCTCACGGCGGCCCAGCAAGCGGGATTACCCCAGATCCAGATCTCACCCATTCAGGGCCGATTGCTGCAAGTATGCGCGGCGGCCTGCAACGCACAGAGAATCCTGGAGATCGGGTCGCTGGCAGGCTATAGCGGGATCTGGCTGGCACGCATGCTGCCGGCCAACGGGCGGATGATCACGCTGGAGGTCAATCCTGAGCACGCGGCCGTTGTGCGCAAGGCCTTCGAATATGCGGGAGTCAATGATCGTGCCGAAGTACGCGTTGGCGCGGCCCTTGACCTGCTCCCCCAGCTTGCGAGCGAAGCACCCTTTGATCTCGTCTTCATCGACGCCGACAAGCCTCCCTATCCTCAATACCTGGAATGGGCGCTGCGCCTGAGCCGTCCGGGCAGCTTTATCATCGCCGATAACTGTATCCGCCAGGGGAAAGGCCTCCAGGAAGCCGGAGACGAGTACACGGCAGGCATCGTGGAATACAACAAGCGCATCGCCAACGACCCGCGCCTGGTCTCTATACTGCTGCCTATGGATGATGACTACACCGACGGCTTCGCCATCTCGATGGTCAAGTTCTCATAGAGGTGAACACAGGCTCATGGCTATCAACACAGATTTTCACAGCCACGTCTCCTATTCCTCCGCCTATGAGATGGCGCAGACAGCGCGCGAAAGAGGCCTGCGCACGCTTGGCCTATCAGAGCATATCTTTCAGATGCGCGAGACCCGTCCCCTCCTCAAGCATATGCCTACTGAAGGCCCGCTTCTGACCTTCGCGAGCTACGTTGAGCAGGTGCAGGCAGCCGCGCGGGACCTGCAATTCGACGTTCGTCTGGGGCTGGAAGTCGATTTCATTCCAGACAAGAATGCCGAAATACAGGATGCACTGCAGAGCTATCCCTGGGATTTTCTGATCGGCTCCGTGCATGAAATCGATGGCACGCTGTTTGAACGTAACCCCAGGTGGACACACGAGCAAGGGGAAGAGTTCTGGCTGCGCTACTTCAAGCTCCTGCGTGAGGCCGTGACGAGCGGGTACTTCAGTCTGATCAGTCACCCGGTCCGCATGCGCATCTGCAATCCTTATCTCCCACCCACTCTTGACGAAGAACTCGAACAGGTGGCGGCGGAGGCGGCTCGCTGCGACGTGGCGCTGGAGATCAACGGCTTCGATGTCGCACACTATCCCGATCTTGTGCGCCGCCTGGCACGTGCCTGCGCCTTGCAACGGACGCCCATCAGCGTCAGCTCAGATGCGCACAGACCACGAGAGATCGCCCAGTCTCATGTGCCTAGTGAAACGATCCTGCACGAAGCCGGTATCAGCACGGTGAGAATATGGAGGCAGCGGCAGGCGGAGGAGTACGCGATAGAAGGTGTGGCAGGGTAAAGCAGGCGGAGAGCCGGGCACTTTCGCCTGCCACACCTTCTATTATTGGGGCGGGAGTTGGTCCCATCCGATGAGCTGTACCTGTGTATGGCTATCCGCTGTTAGCAGCAGCGTGCCTTCTTGGGAGGGTGAGTCCAGGTCATACGAGATGACCTTATGGGTGCCGTCCTTGTAATAGGCCTGGATCACCAGCGCGTGGGCATAGGGGGCCAGGGCGATATCAGAGTTGCAGATGGGCATGATGCCCACGGGAACGGCGGTGCCGCACAGCGAGACCGCGCCGGGGGGAGCCACGTTGCTCAGCAGCACTTCGTCCTGCTGCGGCGTGGCTCCTAACTGCACCACCTCAAATTGCACGCCTACCTGGCGCATAATGATGAGCGAGTTATCGGGCGCATAGCCGATTGGCACGCCGTCTCCCCGCAGGCGATGCAGGTTCATGCCATTGCTGTACACCGCGTAAATGCCTGCCAGGCCACCAGCACCCTTGTTGACATAGTAGACGGTGCGGCCATCCGGGCTGAGCCAGAAGGTCGAGCCAGGCGAGGGCATGGTGACCAGTTGGAGCGGCTGCCCGCCAGCAATGCTGATGCGATACAACGCCCCTGTCTCGCGTGTCTCGCCGCCGATAAAGTACAGGAAAGGCGCACGGTAGAATACCAGGTGCGGCGTACCCAGAGAGGCAAGGACAATGCTCTCTGTATTGGTCTGTATGTCAACCTTCACGATGGTATTCACTGCGTTGACGAGCAGCGTATGGCTGTCCATCCAGACGGCATTACCGCCCTGACCGCTCATACTGTAGAAGTTGTCTACAACCGGGAAGGTTTGATCCAGAGACAGCGTAGAGTACACCGTCCTACCTCCACTGAAGAGGTGATACGCCAGGTTCACCCCACCAGGTGAGATACCATCAAGCTGCGCTCCTGGAGGCAGCGTATGACCCGTGCTGGAGCCAGGAGCCTGGTGATGTCCGTCCAGGTAGTTATAGTTCTCGACATCCAGCGGGCTCGTAGGGGAGACTGGCAGCGGGCTGCTGGACACGATAACCCCGTTCCAGCCTACCGGCGAAGGTGTGGGCGTCGGTGAGACCCCTCCTCCAGGATGTGTTACCGGGAGTTGATCCCAGCCCACTAACTGCACAGCAGCGGGGGCGATAGGTGCGGGAATATTCAAGATATGCACTGGCTGGCTTTTCTGGGCTACGGCGAGATCATACGCCAGCACACTTATCGAGCCATCGGGCTTGACGGCCTGAACTACAAGCTTATACCCGTAGGGAGCAAGCGCGAAACCGTCACCGCTTATGCTGATCGCTCCCGGAGCGGCATCAGATAACAGCACCTGATCTCGTTGGACAGAGTTGCCAAGCTTCACTACCTCAAATTTTTTGCCTATCTGCCGCGAGAAGACCAGCGCGTTGTTCTCTGCAAAACCTATAGGTAAGGCCCTCTCCGAACGCAGCAGCCGTTGATGCGCGCCATTCCAATCGACCGCATACATACCTGGCCTCTCTGCTGTGCCCTCATAGTAAATAGTTCCCCCATCTGGACTTAGCCAGTAGCTATCTGGACCATCGAGAGCGCGCGCCACAACTTGTTGCTCCTGTCCTCCAGGGATGCTAATGCGGTAGAGCGAACTTGTTTGTTCCCCTGCAGAGCGCGTGAAATATAGGTATCCAAAACGATAGAACAACAAACGTGTGGCCTGCAATGCTCCGGCCACCGTCTCCGACTTCCCGCTGGAGAGAGTCAACTGAACAACGTGATTCGGCGTATTGACAAGGACATAACGATCATCGGTCGTCCAGATAGCATCCCCATTTCTACACTGGCAGTCCAGGGTTGCCAGATCCCCGCCGGTTAAGAGACGATAGCGCGTTTTTCCACTGATATTGGTATGATAAAGCACGTTTCGCCCGCTGTGCGAAATGCCGTCGATGGCGCTGGCAGCGTCGCAACAATCTGAGAGGAGGCGCACTTTCTTCCCCACAAAAGGAGCATAATTATAAATGGATACCTGCCCTTCACTCCCTGGCAAGGACAGGGAAATCACAATCGCATCCCAGCCATCTGAGAACGTCTGAGGAGGCGGTGTTACCGTTGATGTGCTGTTTGTTCCGGACGTAGACGAGCGCAATACCATCAAGCGACCCAATATCCCCACCGAGGCCAGCACCAGGACCGCCACCGCCGCCAGCACCATGAAATTGTATACATCTCGACGCGAGCGACTCTGGAAGGGCAGCGCACCGCTGCGGGGGCGTCGCTGCTGGAATTCGCGTACAGGGGGGAGCGGCAGCAGTTCATGGTGATGGTTATTTGTGGCTCGCGCCGGCTGACCCACCATCTGCCCACTTCGAATCTCGGCCAGTATCCGTTGCG
>JBDTHH010000659.1:0-6032 GCA_039937055.1 Ktedonobacteraceae bacterium
AGATTTTGCTTTTCAACAGTCTAGATCAGGAGGCCATTTTTGCCTAGTCCCTGTCCTTCCTGGATTTTCTTCTGGACTCTCCTCCACGAGCTTTACAGGGTCTCCAAAAATTCGGGATGACTCATACTGACGACAAGCGACCACTCATCAAATATATTGCAATTTACCAAAAGGAACTCCATGCAATTACGTACGTTGCACCTGTACGTTCTATTGAACCCTGGCTCCCCGAACTACCGAAAGTTGTCATCAATTTTGCGGAGCCGGCAAGCAAAATTGACCCCATCCCACTCGTAAAAAAGAGCGGGAAGGCACCACAGGGTCCGCGCTATGCCAATTACGAGCGAATAATACACGCACACACATTAAATGATATTTGGTGATAGTTTCGAGGAAGATAGTCATGACCTTATTAAGTCGCCTCGTTAGCAGGCTTGCCAAACTGCCTCCAGCGAAAACGCGTGAGGTGCTCGTCGAACGTGATCTGAAGGCATCCATGCCCGATGGCGTTGTGTTGCTGGCCGACCGCTATGTGCCGCGTGGCAGTGAGCGCCCGCCAACCATCCTGGTCCGCTGCCCCTACGGCCGGCGGGGCTTCTTTGGCCTGCTCTATGGGCGCCTCTTTGCCGAGCGTGGCTTTCAGGTGCTGGTGCAAAGCACACGGGGTACCTTTGGCTCTGGCGGCGCGTTCGACCCGTATGGGGAAGAACATGACGATGGCCTGGCGACGGTTGCCTGGCTCAAGCAGCAGCCCTGGTTCTCCGGCGTTCTGGCAACGAACGGCCCCAGTTATCTGGGATTGGTGCAATGGGCCATCGCATATGACGCGCGCGCCGACATCCAGGCGATGGCCATTCAGGTTAGCACCAGCAATTTCCATGATCGCACCTATGCCGGTGGCTCCTTTGGACTGGATAACGCCTTATCCTGGGCGTATATGATGACATTCCAGGAAAAGCGCAGCCTCTCCCGTCAAATGGGGGCCAGACGCAAACTTCAACCCCTCTTTGCCCACCTGCCCTTGCGCGACCTGGATCAACTCGCCATTGGCCAGCACTCCACCTTCTTTCAGGCGTGGCTGGAACATCCAGAGGCAGACAGCGACTACTGGCAGCGGCGCACCTTTGATAGGACCATCAAAGACATCGCGGCGCCCATCCATCTCTTGGGCGGCTGGTACGACATCTTTCTGCCCTGGCAGGTGCGGGACTACCGCATCCTGCGCGAGGCAGGCAAACACCCCTACCTCACGATTGGTCCCTGGGCGCATGCCTCGTCTGGCCTGATGGCCACCGGAGTCGTGACATCGCTGGCCTGGTTCAATGCGCACCTGTTGGGCGACCGCAGCCAGCTTCGCCAGATGCCGGTGCGCATCTTTGTCACCGGGGCCAACGAATGGCGCGACCTTCCTGATTGGCCACCGGATGCCCGGTTACAACGCTTCTATCTCCAGCCGGCTTTCGGGCTGGCCCCGGCTGTCCCGGAAGCGTCAGCGCCAGACCAGTATCGCTACGACCCCGCAGACCCCACGCCAGCACTCGCCGGTCCCGTCCTCATGGGCAAGTCCCTGCCTACCGACAACCGCAAACTGGAGGCGCGGCCAGATGTCCTGACCTACGCCGGCGCCCCGCTCGAACATGACCTGGAAGTTATTGGTCCGGTTCAGGCAGACCTGTTCGTGCGCTCCAGCCTGGAACACAGCGACTTTTTCGTGCGCCTGTGCGATGTCGATCAGCGAGGCACATCGCTGAACATCTGCGATGCCCTGCTGCGTGTGCAGCCGGGTCAGCCAGCCACCGCAGCCGATGGCACGTTGCATCTCCTCATCGATCTCTGGCCCACTGCCCACCGCTTCCGGCGTGGTCACCGCCTGCGCCTGCAAGTGTCCAGTGGGGCCCATCCGCGCTACGCTCGCAACACCGGCAGCGGCGAGCCGCTGGCTTCGGCAACTACCCTGCTGGCTGCCGATCAATCCATCTATCATGACCCCGATCACCCTTCGGCGATTGTCCTCTCTGTCGCCAAATCCTGACTCCAGTGGCGTGCAGCAAGACCCGCGTATCAAGCTCTCGCCCTGCATAACGTGGCCTGAATACCACCCAGGCTCTCCACAGTCAACTTGAAAGAATGCCAACTCATACAACCTTTACAGGTCAAATTGCCCTGGTAAAGCAACGCGCGTTCTAGTATTACTCTGCTCTTTTTAGGATATTTTGAGTTAACATTAGATATCATGTGGAAAGTCTTGATAAAAGTGAATATATATGATATATATTCTATGGAGGTGCGCAGCTAGCGAAAAGAGACCGGATAGCGTTTACTGTCTACATATGTTATACATATCTGAGGGGATATGTATGATGTTGCTGTATGACAGGATGTATCTTCTGATATTTTTGCCTATTTCTGAATCAGAGAAAGGAGGTAAAAGATCATCGCTTGGCAGCAGATAGGTTCTACAGACGTTAAACGCTTCTGAGATGGAAAGGATTCTTCTCTATGAAACACTCGCCACTACCAATACGGTTTGTGTTCTCTTTTAACCTTAAAAGGGGATTCATAGTAGTTACCCTTGTTCTTAGCATCTTTGTTTTTACACATAGCAATGTCCAAGCTGCTAGCACGACCTGTATCTCTGCGGCATGTGCCTACAATGTCCACTTTGATGGGGCAGAACGTGACGCTACCGGCTGGGGAGCCACAGCTAATGTTGGAGATTATCAAGTAAAAGGCGTCTGTATCTCTAGCGCTGCATGGGCTCTTATCGGTAACCAGAGCAAGAGTACTGCATTTGCTCAATCAGGTTATCTTCGATTAGCAAGTTGGAGTACTACTACCACGTACTACTTCTACGAATATGGCGATAGTTCCACTGCATACCAACCAGTTATGCTTGGAGCTGACACTAAAAACTGGGGGTCTTCAGATAAATTTACTACCTACTACAACTCCAGTAATCAGTACACCGAGATGTTGATCAATAACACGGTAGAAGTTTATGCCTTTCTGGATTGGAACGCAAATGACCAAGAATGGTTTTCTGAAGTTCACTCCAACGAAGATTATATCGTCGGAGGTACCAAGCACCACAGCCTCTTTGGGAGTTTGGAATATCTCCAAAATGGCTCCTGGCATACCATTACCGCTTCAAATTATATGTACAATGACATGGCCTCAGGTGCATATAGTACTTCAGGTGATGCATTCTATGTGTGGGATAAGCGAGTATCTTGAATATGCATCTACGATATAAAAGAAGGAGAGCTTTCTCAATGAGAAAAACACGCAGAAAGGTTGCTACGTCGATCAGACTCCAGGGAATCGTCATTTGCTCCGGGGCAATTATTGCCGCAACATTTCTGATTCTCGCTCTTGGTGGATATTCGGGGTCAGCACAGGCGAATATCGCTCCGACCCATCGAGATCCAAGGTTAGCCACATTGGCCTCTGGAACGACCTTTGTGTCAGGGGTTCCAATGGTGCTTCCAGAGGGAGGAGCGACTATCAATGCTCAGTTTGTTCTCCGGAAGCTGACAACAACGCAAATTGCCAATGTCAAACTGACGGCAAATCGGGCTGTAAAAATTGCGCGAACCTATGTGAACGCCCAGCCTTTTACTGCTACAACACTCTTGACCAGTTTTACCAGTATTAATTCCGTTCCCCCACCAGGAACAAAAGAACCTGCTAATGTCATTGAAAATGTTCCTGCCTGGGTTGTCACTTTTACCAACCCGAATCCCCAAGTTGTTACTCAGGGGAAGCCGACCTCACCTCGCTCCGCACCAACCCATTTCAGTATCGTTATCAATGCCAACACAGGTGTCTTTGTCCTCGGGTTTTTTACAAGTTAAGCGTGAGAGGAAGGAGAAGGAATCTCCTTCCTCTCATTTTCATAACTCAGCCATATCAATGGGAACTTTCTCGCCACCTTAACCATCAATTACTGTAGAAGCAGAACCTATTTTGACGGGGAGCGTGCAATGAAAATATTTTATCAAAAAACACAAAATCGGCTTAGACACCCACATTTAGACATCTGGAAGTATTTGTGGATCTTCCCTCTTTTCATCCTCCTGGTAGCAGCTTGTAGCAGTTTTGGGCAACCAACAAAAGCACCTGGCGTACTCGCGTGTGGAACTATTGTGGCAACAACTCCATCTGCTCTTCCTACTGACGTTTCTACAGCAGAGCATATCGGAAGTTGCTTCTGGACAGCTTATCAGCATTGCCAAACTGCTTCCTTAACCTACAAGGATCAGCATGCTCATATTCATGTTTTTACCCTTCAATCTCATAGGACATATTGTGAGATTCTCGATACCTCTCAAGCTGAACAAAGGCCAGAATACGCTTCTACATACATTTGCACACAGCTTCATTCCTTCCGTGGAGGATACGGATCACTTGTATTTAGTGGATGTGGAAAGGACGAAACTATTACTATTGTTGTTAATCCTGCAGTTCAATAAGCGTATCCGCTATTCGCCCATTTTCATGCCCTTTTCCATCACGCAATACCTCTTTGAAGGTCTGCACCTCAAAGCCTCCCCAATGGCCCACAAAGGTCTCCACATCTATCCAGCCTCCATCTATCCAGACGGGTGCATACGAGGTTCTCACAACATCGGGCTAGAAGGATAAAGTGGATGGAAACATATTTAGTAGAGAGGCGTGCCTCCCTGCCTCCATCATCTAAAGGTGTGTATTACCCGATTTGCATCGTGTGATTAACTCATGATACAATGCGAGCTATCTCCCAAGTGCATGGGTGCATAGTGAGATAGCGCAGCACTCCGAATCCGCAACGAAAGTGAGTTTTCGTAATGTCTATCACTACTCCTGGGCCACGCGAGACGCATATTGAGGAAGGCGCCGTGGCTCCCAAGACGCGCCCCACCTTTCAGGGCTGGCCGCTCGTTGGAATTCTCATTATGCTGCTTGTTGGATGCACAACCTCTCCTCCTGATGTGTCGGTTCACATGACCGTAACTCCAACGGCATTCTATTGGGGGGCTTTGCAACAGCGCCCCTTACATCCCCCTTCTCTGAGACGGGGAACTGCCTGCCCTTCAATGCATGGCAAGCAGGCGATTCCAGGTTTCAGCGATTTCTTGGCAGGGAATGAACCTGTCTATGCGGATTTCTTTGGGGGCTACACTAGTGATAGGAAGCAGGGCGTGCTTATTTACGCGGATGCTCAGTCCTTTGAAGGAGGAGTAACGAATGGCTGGGGTGGGCAGAAGGTCCTCTGGTTTATTGATCCGGCGTACCACGGTCCTGTTCTCATTCGAGGCGAGCGGCTGGATGGCCCCGGTCAAGTGCGCTTCGATAGTGAAGATGGACCGGATGCCCCTGCTGTTCACACGCTCCTGACCGCATTACGTCTGATCGGGGGAGGGCCTGCTAGCCCCTGGCCGAACAGGTCATCCTACGTGCGCCTTCAAATGCCGGGATGCTACGCCATCCAGGTGGATGGTCTCACCTTTAGCAAGATCTTTGTTTTCAAAGCGCTAAAGAGGTAGGAAACATGGATATGTTGCCTTGTCTATGAATAAGAAAAGAACGCTGGAGTGAACCCATTTTGCCAGTTCAGTCCGCCTTTTGAGTACGCATGGAGCGGGCTACAACGTTAAGGCTTAGTGTTGTAGCCCGCTCCATGCGTACCTCAGGACCCTGTATAGCAGAGATAGTGCGCCTCCCTGCCTCCATCATCTAAAAGTGGGCATTCCCCCGATTGCATGGTATGATTAATCCATGATAGAATGCGAGCCATCTCCCAACTGCATGCATGCACAGAGACATAGCACAGCGCTCCCAATCCGCAACGAAAGTGAGTTTTCGTAATGTCTACCACTACTCCAGGCCCGCGCGAGACGCGCATCGAGGAAGGCGCCGTGGTTCCCAGGACGCGCCGCACGTTTCAGGGCTGGCTGCTTATTCTCCTGGTCTTTGTCGCTGGCGCGGCCTCGCTGGCCATCGAGCTTTCGGCCTCGCGCCTGCTGGCCCCTTATTTCGGCACCTCCCTGTTT
>JBDTHH010000660.1:0-2832 GCA_039937055.1 Ktedonobacteraceae bacterium
GTCGAGCTTGAATGGCGCGGTCGCCGCACTATTGATGCGCTGCGCACGCTGGAGGCGTACGGTCTACGTAGGGAGGCCACCAGGGAGGCATACCAGCGGCCACTGTCTTTGATGATGCGGCGCTGGGTTGGATAATCGACGTAGACCAGGCCGAAGCGCTTGCGGTAGCCCTCGGACCACTCGAAGTTGTCCAGGAAGGACCAGACGACGTAGCCCTTAACGGGTACGCCCTGGCGTACGACCTGGGCTACGGTGTGAATGTGCTCCTGCAGGTAGTCTATGCGTTGTTGGTCGTGAATGGCGTCATCGCCGTTCCAGTGATCAGCGAAGGCGGCGCCACTTTCGGTAACCACCAGTGCTTTGGGGGCATACTCGCGGTGAATGCGTGTCAGGATGTTGGCGAGGCCATCGGGGAAGATCTCCCAGCCCATTTCAGTATAGGATGCACCGGGGACGCGCGCGATAGTTTCATAGCTTCTGGTGGGCGTCGTGTGTTCCGCTGTGTTCGGGTTATCTGTCTGTCCCCGCACTAACATGCGCGAGTAGTAGTTGACGCCGAGGAAGTCGATGGGGGTGGAGATGATGGCGAGGTCATCGACGTGGATAGGCGGGGGAGTCACACCTAGATTGGTAAAAAGATTGTCCGGGTAGTGCCCACGCAAGACCGGGTCGAGGAACCAGCGATTGCGGAAGGTATCGGCCTGTGTGACCGCGAGCAGGGTTTCGGGGCGCTCATCGGCGGCGTAGACGGGATAGAAGTCGAGGGCAATGCCGATCTGTGCCTGGGGCGAGAGGTGCGCGCGCATACGTGGCACGGAGAGGCCATGCGCGAGCAGGACATGGTGGCCGGCGGTCACGGCTGACTGTGTATCGCACAGGCCGGGAGCATGGAGGCCCACGGCGTAGCCCAGGTAGGCCGAACACCAGGGTTCGTTGTGCGTGAGCCACCAGTTGACGCGATCTCCCAGACGGCGCGCCACGACTTCGGCATACTCGGCGAAGGCGTAGGCCGTGTCGCGTGCGAGCCAGCCGCCGCGATCTTGCAGGGCCACGGGCAGGTCCCAGTGGTAGAGCGTGGCCAGGGGTTGAATGCCCCTGGCGAGCAGGGCATCGACCAGGCGGTCGTAAAAATCCAGGCCACGTTCATTGACGGGTCCGGTCCCCTGCGGCAAGATGCGCGGCCAGGAGAGCGAGAAGCGATAAGCGTTCAAGTTGAGGTCGGCCATAAGCGCCACGTCTTCTGCCATATGGTGATAGTGATCGGCCGCGATCTCGCCGGTCTGGCCCTGGTAGGTCTTGTCGGGCGTGGCGGCGAAGCGGTCCCACATAGAGGGGGCGCGCCCATCTTCATGTACCGCGCCCTCTATCTGGTAGGCTGAGGTAGCTGCCCCCCAGAGAAAATCGGGCGGGAAGGCAGCAGTCACCGGGGCCGACTGTGTCTCTATATGAGATTGTGATAGAGATGCGGTGTCGTTGGTAATGTTCATCGATTCTCCTGTTCATCGGGTGAGCGCGGGCGAGGCTAGCCGTCGCCCCTACGCGCCATTGTGTCATCGGGTGAGCGCGGGCGAGGCCTTGTCAGCGGGCGATGATGCCTCGCCGTCGCCATACAAAAAACAATGTGTCCAGTGGCCCTCACCAAATTCGGTGCGCCTGGGGAAACGCTGGCGACAGATATCCATCGCATGAGGGCAGCGCGGGTGAAAGCGACACCCGCCTGGCGGATTGATCAGGCTGGGTGGCTCTCCTCGTGCCGGGGAGGTGGCCTCATTCGTAGGTGCCTGCGCATCCGTCGGGTGGGCCATGGCCCCCGCAAGGGGGGCCACTACACTTCTGGTTCTCTGCCCCATTGTATCGGGGTTGGGCGCTGCCGCGAGCAACAGTTGTGTATAGGGATGCCGCGGATGCTGGATCACCTCTTCAGTCGGTCCTCCCTCGACCATCTGACCGGCGTACATTACCAGCGTCTCTTCGGCGAAGTAGCGCGCGCTGGCGATATCGTGTGTGATGAAGAGAAACGCCAGCGCGTCCTCTTCTTTGAGGCGTAGTAATAGATTGAGCATGTCCAGGCGAATGGAGACATCCAGCATCGAGACTGGCTCGTCGGCCAGGATGACCGAGGGACGAACGGCCAGCGCGCGGGCGACGGCGATGCGCTGGCGCTGCCCGCCACTGAGTTGATGGGGAAATTTATCGATAAATTGCTCGGCAGGCGTCAGGTTTACGCGCTCAAGGAGCGCCAGAATTTGCCCCCGTGCCTCACCGGTACGCCGAGCGTAGCCGTGTAGACGTAACGCGCGTCCCAGGTGATACTGTACGCTATGGACCGGGTTCAGGGACGAAAACGGGTCCTGGAAAATGTACTGCACCTGTCGTCGATAGGCCCGCAGCGCGCCGAAGCGTTTCGTGATCGGCACTCCCTGGAAGCGCAGCGTGCCGCCTGTTGGTTCGTATAGTCGCGCCAGCAAGCGGGCCACCGTCGTTTTGCCGCTGCCACTTTCGCCGACCAGCGCCATCGCCTTCCCCGGATACAGGGCCAGCGATGTGTCTTGCACGGCGTGTACGGAGCGCGCCGATCCGAGCCAGCGTGTGGCGCCTAGTGAAAAATCTTTCTTCAAGTGTACGGCCTCCAGGACCGGCTCACCCGCTAGTTTCACCCTCTCGCCAGGCACATCTGTTTGCTCATCCACCATTGCCGCATGACCAGGCATAGCATGCCGCGCCTCGGCATCATTCCCGTTCATTGTTCTTCCCTCCTTCTTCTCCCTGAGAGGGAGGTGGGTCATCCGTAGGGCGGGGCTTGCCTCGCCAGTCAACCGGAACCGCTCCGGC
>JBDTHH010000661.1:0-7388 GCA_039937055.1 Ktedonobacteraceae bacterium
GGTGGCCCGCACGGCGGTGGCGCTCATCCACCTCTTTATAAGAGATGTGCTCGCTGTTGAAGTACTGCTTGCTAAAGACGGCGGTCGTCTCCACATCCTGGCGCACCTGCTCGATGCCGAACGCGTCATACCCGGCGGCCAGAGCCACGAAGAGCGTCGTGCCGCCGCCGGCCAGGGGGTCCAGCACACGCAGGTGCCCGCAAAACTGCTCGCGATACGCCCCGGCAAAGATCGCCATATTGAGCAGCACCTGGGTAAAGATCTCGTTAGTCTTCCCCTTATAGCGGCGAGTCTCGGCCATCGCCAGCGGCACAAACGGTCCCCAGGTCGGCTCCAGCGGTCGCAGGAGCGGCCCCGGCACCTCGCCGATGCGCTCATAGTACTCGTATACCTCGCTGGTAGCGCCCAGGCGCGCGCAGACCTCCAGCAGATCTCCCTGCTCCGGCAGCCCATCCGGCTTCAGCGTTGCCAACAAATAACCCTGGCCACCCAGCATCAGGGGCGCGATCTCCACGATAGCCGAACCCAGCGGGCTGGCCAGCAATTCGGGCGCGGCCAGGGTCTCCACCATATTTGTGTATTGTGTATTACGTTGCGGCGTCATTTTAAATGCAAGTTTCATGGGGAAGAGTATATCATCAACCCCTTGCGGACGCCATAGCCAGGGACTACAATGAAGGTAGGAAACAGAGATTGAAATGTAGGGGCGCCGCTCGCCTGCGCCCTGTGCAGATGAAATGTAGGGGCGTCCCTGGCGGGCGCCCTGTGTACGGGCGCCCGATACGTGGGTGTCCTGGAGGATAGCTTATATGCACATCGTAGACGTTGCCGGGATGCGCGAACTGGAAGCGCGGGCGGATAGAGAATATGGCCTTACATCGTCGATCTTGATGGAGAACGCTGGGAAGAGCGCGGCGGAGATCCTGGCGGACCACATTCGTCACGAGCAGCGTGCGATGGGCGAAACGGAGATCCTGGTGCTTGTTGGGCCGGGGAACAACGGGGGCGATGGCCTGGTGATGGCGCGTCACCTGGAGCGCGAGGGCGCGCGCGTCAGCCTGTACCGCTGGAAGGAGCGGCGGCTGACGGTGCGGGGGCGCGATATCGCCGAGCACGAGAGCGCGCCAGAACTGGCGGCGACGATGCAGCGCGCCGATTACGTGCTGGATGCGCTGCTGGGAACCGGACGGTCGCGCCCGCTGCCAGACGATATGCGCGCGCTGCTGGGCCAGGTGGAGCAGGAACGCAAGCGGCGCGCGGGTCTGCGCGTCGTCGCCATTGACCTCCCGACGGGAATGAACGCGGACACCGGCGAGGTTGACCCTGGCGCGATCCCCGCCGACCTTACCATCACACTGGCCTGCCCCAAGCAGGGATTTTTCTTCTTCCCCGGTCGTGACTACCTGGGTGAACTACGCGTCGGCGATATCGGTCTGCCGCCGGAACTGGAGCAGGGACTGCGCACAGAGATGCTGACGGCGCCGCTGGTGAAGGGTCTGCTGCCGGAGCGCCCGCTCAACAGCAACAAGGGGTCCTTTGGCAAGGTCATGCTGCTGTGCGGCTCGCCGCCCTATCCCGGCTCGGCGTATCTCGCAGGCAGCTCAGCCGGGCGCGTGGGCGCGGGCCTGATCACCCTGGCGGTGACCGAGCGCATGCAGCCGATCTATGCCAGCTCGATTCACGAAGCCACCTTCGTTCTGCTACCTGAAGAGTCGGAGGGGAGCTTGAAGCTGGTGGAGACGCTCACAGGGCAGTTGAAGGGCTATCACGCGCTGCTGATCGGGCCTGGTCTGGGACAATCCACCTATATTCGCGAGGCCCTCTTGCAGATACTCGAACACCTGCGTACTCTAGCTGACGACGAACGCCCGGCCCTGGTCATCGACGCGGATGGCCTGAACAACCTCTCGGCACTCGAAAACTGGTGGGAGCTACTGCCCGCTGGCACGGTGATCACGCCACATCCCGGCGAGATGGGTCGCCTCTGCAAGGGCGTGAAGGTATCGGGCGGCGGCATAGATCGCCTGCAACTGGCACGCAGCAGCGCGCAGACATGGGGCGTCACACTCGTCCTCAAGGGAGCCTGCACCATCATCGCGGAGCCGGATGGTCGCACGCGCATCAACTGGCTGGCCAACGCCGCCCTGGCGACCGCCGGCACGGGCGATGTGCTGGCCGGCATGATCGCCGGCCTCCTCTCGCAGAAACTGCCCCCGTTCGCTGCCGCCAGCGCCGCCGTCTACCTGCACACCGTCGCCGCTGGCCTGGTCAGCGACGAGATAGGCAGCGCGGGCCTGCTGGCCTCCGATCTGCTGGGGAAGATACCGCGTGGGATGCGGGAGGTGAAGGGAGATTAGTATCAATAATCTCTGTATTTTTGAAGAAGATTAACAAATCTGGGGGCATGTTGGAACAAGGCATCTAAAACTTCTGATACAGTCTTTGGAGGATGTCTACCTATACATCATATAACCCTAGTTCCTGGCTTAGTTGTGTCAATTCCGCCAGTCCGCGTCTCCGTGTAGTATCACGCATCTTCTTATAATCCGTAAGATCGCTGAATCGAATACGCCGGTGTGTTCCTGTCCTGGTAAAGGGGATTTCTCCCTGTTCAAGTAGCTTCACAAGGTATGGACGCGAAACATTCAATATATCTGCGGCCTCTTGAGTAGTAAGCTCTTTGTTGATTGGTATAATGGTAACTGCTCTGTTATGCGCCAGGTGATAGACAAGCTGTCGTAACACGCGAAACACAGAATGAGGTAATTCTATTTCCTCTCCGTCAGGAAATACCAACTTTGGAACCCGGTGAAGGTTCTCCAACACCCCTTCAATCTGGTTTAGCGCTGCTCGTTCACTATCAGCAGCCGCAATAAGCTCACGCTCCAAGGCAGACATTGCAGAACCCTCTTTCTTTTAGCTGTCCCACTATATCTCTATTATAATCCGTAGTCGAAATAAACGCAATATCCGCACCAGACGAAATGGGGAGACTAGCACCCCAAATTCCATGCCCCCAGCGCATCCCCTTCAAACGGTGAGAGCGTGCGGTTCAGGGGTGTCACCACGAGCACATCGAATGCCGGGGCGACGGCGAAGCGTGCCAGGCGATAGGTCACATGGTTGGCGTTGAGGGCCTGGAGCAGTGTGGGATGGAGATCGCTGCTCAGGGCGAAGGCCAGGACGCTGGCACGCGTCGCGTGGCTCACGGCAGCGGGGGAGGCGGGGAGGCGATTCTCGTCGTGAATCGTGATGACGCGTGGATCGGCGGTAACTACACGCTCGTTCGACTTAAACATGACGACGTTACCGATCCAGCTCGTGGCCCAGGCATAGTGGATGTGCGAGTGTTCCAGGTAGCTTATAAGCTGATCGCTCTGCTCCAGCAACGCGTTACAGCCGGAGGACTGGATTATATGTTCCGGGTTGCTCTGCACATAGGTAGAAGCCTGTCCACCCAGGTAGACAAACAGCCCACAAAGCAGGAGGCCCCGCGCTATGTTTGCAAGGAGCGTCCGCCGCTTCGTAGAGTGCTCTCGTTCCGTCGGAGCGCGCGCTGGAAGAGCCATACGCGCAATGGTCAGCACCGCGCCGATGATCAGGGGCAGCACCAGCACGAGCGCGGCCGCGTAATGCCCAACTCTGTCGACACTGCACGGGTAAAGAAGCCCACTGATAGAGCTGCTGGAAACACAGAAGATCACGGCGGTAGTTGCGCCGAAGAGGAGTGGGAGGCCAGCAAGCCGACGCGCGGTAAGCAGCAGTGGCTGTTGCTGTGTGTATGAACGGACAAGGAGCAGCGTCGTGACCGCGATGCACAGTATACCAATGCCTAGAGCAAAGATATAGGGAGCAGTCGCTAATGAGCGCGAGGCGAGCAACAGGGCATGCGACGAGTCAAAGGCTATCCGGGGATCGCCGGGCAGGGCGCCGCTGATAGCATGCGGGGCGGCACAGGTCCCATAGAGATGCACCAGCCCCTGGATCATGGCGAGGCGATTTGGATAATGCAGGACAATGCCAGGATCAGCCAGAGCGCCGCTCCCCGCCCGGAATATATACGCGATATTCTCCCAGCCGTGAGTGGCTCCCCAGTAGAACGCGGGCGCGAAGCCAACGAGCGCTGCGGGGATGCTCACGGAAGCCACCGAGAATGCCCGATCTAGCCGTGAGACACGGGCCAGGAAGGATCGCAGAGCGTGGGCAAAGGGAGACCTCCAGGCACTGGCAAGAGAAGCTTGCAGCCTGCATACAAAAGAACCATTCAGGGCATGAGCCAGGGGAGAGCGTAGCATCTGGGCCTGGGATGGCTGCTGGGGACGCGCCAGCGCTGATTGCGGGAGACGTGCAAACGCTATCCGCAAGGTATGCACACCTGCCGAGGCACCCGAACCTGTCGCAGTACTTGTACCCGTAAAAGACGGGGGAGGGGCACCCCCCGCAGGTGATTGCGGAGGCGGTTGCAGGGTGCTGGCAAGGGGCACCCCCACATTTTGCCCCGGCGCGTGTGACATGGAGGGGATTCCCTTGTGAGCGCCCTGTGGATCGGGTGTGGGTTGGCCAAGGTGCGTGGTTGGTACATCGGACGCGGCGCGATCACTGGACACGGGTTGGCTGGCGTGGGTAGGTTGTGCAGCGGGTGTGGCCTGACCGCTGGGTGCAGGTTGGTTGACGGGGGCGGGTCGTGCAGCGGGTTGCATGCTGGGCAGAGTCTGTCCACCAGGTGCGCCCTGTTCACTGGACGAGGGTTGGCCAGCAGGCGCGGACTGCTCGCCATGAGCGCTCTCCTGGTTATGTACACGCCTCCAACGCGAAACGCCATAGGTGACGATCCAGGAGGCGCTGGCAATGACGGCGAAGATAATCATGGGGTCTACCCAGAAGCCCAGACCGGTGACGAACCCAATGCCGGCCCAGCGCCAGCCAAGTTCTCCGCTGGAGGCGCCTGCCTGCCAGCATTGGGTCAGGCGCAGCGCGCAGAGGAGCAGCAGCAATGTCAGCACAAAGGTCTCGCTATACCCATTCCAGACCCGAATCTCTACCACGGCATCGAAGAGAGGCGGGAGAGCTGCCAGCAGGGCCGAAGTAAGCATAAAGCGCCGCTTCTCGCGGGCCGGCAGCCGGGCGCCACCGGCGAGCGCGGCTGCCAGTCTCCAGGTGAGCCAGACAAGTAGCGGGGAGAGCAGCACAGGCTCGCTGCGCAGCGTCCACACCGAAGGACCCATGACAGCAAACAGGCCAGCTATCAGGTAAGCTGGCAGGCTCCCCATATACGTCTGCCCGTAGAGATAAACTGGCCGCTCGCCTTGCAGGATGTGCTGCGCCTGAATGCCCACCAGCGCCTCGTCACCATCGATGATGCCTTGCGTATGAATGACCAGCCAGATACGCGCCGCCAGGGCCAGCAGCAGGCAGGCCCAGAAGAGGTAGTTCGCACTGAGACGCACCAGCCAGTGCTGGTACCATTTTGGAAAGAACACAGCGAGATCGTAATCATCCACGAACCCGACCTCCAGGGCGCGGGCCAACACCCCTCTATCATCATATATCTGCGGGCAAGGATCAACAGCGCCTCTGCCGTAGAGGCCCGATTTATCGCATCCGGCGCAATATATTGCCTGTATAATGTCTCATGCCACCCTGAATAAGTCCATCTCCAGGCGATGAGGCCAGTAGCGCCCTCACATCCATTATACGTTTCGCTCTAAATGGCCAACCCTAAACTCGACGGTTGGTTGGTATAGCTGATATAATGATGGACACCCTCTATCAGCAGCGATCATTGACGATCTTATACTCACCGAGGAGAAACGAACAGTATGGCTATGTCAACTACAACAACCACGTCTTCAACGCGTGGCAATCAGGTGTATCAGAACTTTATTGGCGGCACGTGGCGCGACTCCAGGAGCGGAGAGACCTTTGTAAGCACCAATCCGGCCCATTTCTCGGAGGTAGTCGGGCGCTATCAGAAATCGGCGGCCGCCGACATCGAGGAGGCGGTCAGCGCCGCCACAGAGGCACAGCGGGGCTGGGCCGCGACCCCGGCGCCGGAGCGTGGCGAGATCCTGCTGCGCACCGCGCTGCTCCTGGAGCAACGTAAGGAAGAGCTGGCAGTGCTGATGACGCGCGAGATGGGGAAGATCCTGAAGGAGACGCGCGGCGATGTGCAGACCGCCATCGATGTTGCCAAGTATATCGCGGGCGAGGGCCGACGCGCGGAGGGCGAGATGGTGCCTTCGGCGCTGCCCGACAAAATGTGCATGACCCTGCGCCAGCCGCTGGGCGTTGTGGGCATCATTACCCCCTGGAACTTCCCCCTGGCGATCCCAGCCTGGAAGACCTTCCCCGCGCTGCTCGCCGGCAACGCTGTGATCCTCAAGCCGGCCAGCGATACCCCGCTGCTCGCGCTCAAACTGGCGGAAGTCCTGCATGAAGCCGGACTGCCTGCCGGCGTTCTGAACGTCGTTACCGGCCCCGGCGGCTCGCTGGGTGACGTGCTTGTGAGCCACAAGGGCGTCAGCATGATCTCGCTCACCGGCTCGACCGAGGTGGGGCGGCACGTCGCGGAGATCTGCGGGCGCGACCTGCGGCGCTGCGCGCTGGAACTGGGCGGCAAGAACGCCGTGATCGTGCTGGAGGATGCCGACCTCGATCTGGCCATCGCCAGCGTCCTCGGCGGAGCCTTCGGGACGACCGGGCAGCGCTGTACGGCCACCAGCCGGGTGATCGTTCACAAGGCGGTGCAGCAGGAATTCACGCAGCGCCTGGCGGCCGGCGCTGAGAAGTTGCGCCTGGGCGATGGTTTGCAGGCCGAGGTCGAGGTGGGGCCGCTGGTGAACAGTGGGCGCGTCAAGGCCGTTCACGAATATACGGAGATCGGCAAGCAAGAGGGCGCGAAGCTGGTCACGGGTGGAGAGCCGCTCAGCGGCGAGGCCTATCGCGACGGCGCCTTCTACAGGCCCACCATCTTCACCGATGTCACGCCGTCCATGCGCATCGCGCGGGAAGAGGTCTTCGGCCCCTTCATCTCCATCCTGCCCGTTGCCTCCTACGAAGAGGCCATGCAGGTCGCCAACGCCACGGACTACGGGCTTTCGACAGCCATCTTCACCAACGATGTGCGCTACACCTTCCGCGCCATGCGCGACATCCAATCGGGGTTGATCTACATCAACGCATCCACCACGGGCGCGGAGATCCACATGCCCTTCGGCGGCCTGAAGGCTAGCGGCAATGGTCACCGCGAACTCGGCTCCGGCGCCGTCGCTGAGTTCAGCGAGACCAAAACCATCTTCGTGGCATACCCGCCCCCGTCCGCGTAGGGATCCGGCTTGCCGCATCCGTGTGTGGCCTCGCGTGCGCGGGCAGGGGCAGGCCTCCCAGGC